>JBAVIH010000385.1:0-3361 GCA_049686695.1 Bryobacteraceae bacterium
CCCACCACCCGGACCGAGCAGCACCGGCTGTGGTGCGCGAGCAATTGAAGGTACAGGCTGCGGCCTTGGTCATCGAAAAAGACGGTCTCGCGGCGGTTGCCGCGCTGCGTGACGTGATGCCAAAGGCGGGGAACCACCACGCGCGCCATTCGTGCCATGATGAATTCTTGGTGGCTTCAGAGCGGCAAGGGTCTCACACGGTTTCGGGGTTTCGTAGCCTGTCCCCGTATCTTCCATTTCCGGGTGCGTGGGAATATCATTAGCTTTGTATCAGGGCACGGCTTCAGCCGTGCCGCCAAGTCACAGTAGGGAGCGGGCTTTAGCCGGCTTTAGCCCCTGGCAATGGCCAAACCTGCGCGCAATGCCCACTCGGACAAGATCGTGAGTTCGGCGCGCACGTTCTTCGCCACCACGAAGACCAGCCACCCTGGGAGAAGTCTGGCAGCGCGGGTTCTCCGAGCAGCGGGTCGAGAATCGGCAAAGCTACTTGCAGCACCGGGAATATATTACAGCGAACCCGGTGCAAGCGGGACTCGTCGATTCACCCGGGAAATTCTCCTATTGCTTTACGTATCTGGCAAGGCAGAAGGCGGCAGGGGCTAAAGCCCGATGATGCCCGCATTTTGCGGCACGGCTGAAGCCGTGCCCTGATACAAAGCGTTCAGCTTCGGAATTCAGGCGTAATCGTCCAGCCGCTAATTCAGGAGCCTTGGTGCACAGCCCAGGCTGTTCTGCGCAAGGCTCCGGATGGAGGCGGCCTCGTCTTGCCGGCCTCTTCGCAGGTCATTGCGGATCAGGTTGCCCGAAGCCGAGCAGATGTCGTCGTGCACCAGCGGGCAATCCGGGTTGAGACTGGCCGCGCCGTCCTGAAGCGTGACGGCGCAGCCACGCGGATCGACCTGCCGGTATAGCTCCACCAGCGTCTCCCTCACTTCGGGCTGGTTGGGATCCACGGCCAGCGATTCCATCAGGGCCAGGGCGGCCTTGTGCGGCTCTCCGGCGGCCTGGTAGAGCGGCGCCAGCTCCTTGAGAAGATCCGGGGACGAGTCCAAGGTCCGCCCCTCCTCGAAGGCCGCCAACGCGTGCGGAGAGTCGGAGAGACGCAGGTAGGTGCGCCCCAGTTCCAGATGCAAGCTGCTTGGCACGAGAGTAAGCCCGGGCCTGCCCCGACGCTCGTTCTCCGCGCGGTATCGCTCGTCAAACAGGGTCTCGATTCTCAACGCGCGCAAATCCGCGGTCAGCGACTTCCGGTACCAGTATTGCGGACCGGCGCTGACAGCGGCCTTGACGGTGGCATCTTGCGATGCGAGTTGATCACCCAGGTGACGGTAGAAAACGCCCGCAAAAGCGTATGCGCTCGCTGAGTTCCGGGAATCCGGCAGCGGGTCGAGAATGGCTAGCGCGCGGTCCGCGTAGCGAATGGAACGCGCGACATCTTCCGGTGTGGCGAGGACCGTGTCGACAGCCGCGCTGAGGTTCGTTTTGTAGCTGCGTGGCGCCGCTTCCGCGGAACTGAGCCAGAATCGTTGCGGGTCGAGCCAGTCGCCGTTCCGGTAGTAGGTGCGGGTGGCGAAGCCAAACAGGAGCACTGCGAGACCCGCGCCGGCGAGATAGCGGTAGAGCGGCCGGCCGGCCGGCACGCGCCGCCAGAGCGCATCCAATGCCCAGACCACCGCGATTGCATAACCTACCGCAGGAAGATAGAGAAAGCGTTCCGCCATGATCGAGCCGATCAGAATCACGAGGTTCGACGTTGGCGAAATGGCAACGAAAAAAAACGCAACGGCAAAGAATAAGGGCTTCCGACCCGCCAAGGAACGGATGGCGAGAACTGCCGCAGCCGCACAGCCGGCCAGGGCCGCGACGGCCTTCCAGTCCTCCCAGTTGCCCAGGCGCCAGCCGAACAGCGGGATCTCATTGTAGCCATAGTCCCAGGAAAGCCGGAGGGGCCACAGCAGAAGTCCGAGATAGCTCCCTATCACCTTGATGGCCGTAATCCGCGCGGTCCAGAAGCCGGCGCCTTGTAGCGGGTTTTCGTAGTACGGCATATCTGGGGGCACACTATTGGCGAATACCTGTGATCGCAGGTATAGGTAGACGAGGCACGGGATGGCTGCGGCGCAATAGCTCGGAACGCGGGACCGCCAGGACGCGGTTCGTCCGAGGGTGAAGTCGTAAACCGCGAAGACCGCCGCAACCACGATGGCGCTTTCCTTCGAGAAAATGCCGATCGCGGCCGCCAACGCGATTGCCGAGAGCCACGCAACCTTGCGCGTTCCTGTGGCATCGAGCGTCCGGCGGTGGCACAGCAGCGCGGCAAGCACGGCGATGGCCGCCAGCATATCCGAGCGGCCAACGATGTTGGTCACGGATTCGGTGAGCACGGGGTGCAGGGCCCATAGCGCGCTTAGCAGCGTGGCCGCGGGAATCCGGTCGAACAGCGCCAACCCCAAACCGTACACCAGCACGATGTTCAGGGCGTGCAGGATGAAGTTGAGCCAGTGGTACCCGAGCGGGTCCGTGCCATTGCCGAGCACCGCATAGTTGAACAGATAAGACAATGTGGTGAGAGGACGATAGAGCCCGGTGTTGGAAATCTGCCAGTACTGCTCGGTAAGGATCCGCTGAACGTGCTCCGGCGTCGGCGCTTGGATGCGGGCGTCCTCGAGGATGGCCCCCTCGCTGTCCAGCAGGAACGGCGCGTGGAAGGAATTCGCATAGGCGAGGAGCGTGACGGCGATGACCGCCGATAGTGCAAGCGCATGTTTCACCGCCGGCCGCGCCGAAATTGGGAGTGGCGCGCCTCCGGCGCCGGCCACGTTCCTCCCGTTTTCCGAAGGCCGCCTGCCTGTTCGTGTTCTGTGATGTCTCAACTCCGCCTCGTCGGGACTTCCCGCTGCCTTGGAAATGACCATTCTAATCTGCTTTCGCGGTACGCCGAGGAGCGCGAGTGCGCAATAGGCGTGTGTGGGGCAGGTTGGCAACCTGCGGGACGATTGTCAATCGTCCCAGCAGAAGGCGGCAGGGGCTAAAGCCCGATGATGCCCGCATTTTGCGGCACGGCTGAAGCCGTGCCCTGATACAAAGCCTGATGATATTCCCGGATGCCCGCTTTTTGCGGCTGAAGCCGTGCCCTGATACAAGGTACTGCGCTTCGGCACCACGCTTGGGTCACATGCTGACGCGGAAGTGAGCGTGCCATGGAAAGTTCCATTCTAGCCCACGCGCCGTTGCCTGACGGTTCGGCCGGTAGCATTTTCCAATCGAAGGATGATCCTGAAATCGGATTCCGTTTCCAATACAAGGTGATCTTGAAAAGTGAGGGGGCGACCGCCCAGCGGCCGGTCTCCTTTCTTGGTTT
>JBAVIH010000386.1:0-16570 GCA_049686695.1 Bryobacteraceae bacterium
CTATCTCTGCGACTATGGCTGCGCTCTTCGCTTTTTCCTGATCGTTACGGGTCCCTGTACTGGTGAGGTCTGGCACGACTGGCAGGCCGATGGTACCGGCATTTATCCTGCGGTGGACGCCCAGGGACGACGGCGTGGGTTCCTGGAATGGTATGAGGGGTGGTTAGATCAAGCCCTCTCTGCGCTTGGAGAGAAGCCGGTACCCACGGGCGATGACGGCAACGCCGACGTTTCGGCGTAGGCTCGCGGAGCGGCGGCGCCGCCGCCGCTGGCCGCTCGGGTGTCCATGTGGTGCAGAAAGCGTTGGCCACTCAGAGGGAAGTTTTCGGGGCCATTCGGTCCCACCGGAACCCTAGGCGGCGCCGTCGGTCGGTGGTGTTCCACGATTGGAGGCGTTTTGACCTGCGTGGGCGTGGCTGTCGACATTTACACGTTCGACAAATGTCTGATGAAATGCACAGACAGCCAGGTCGACGAGAAGTTCGCCGAGAGACTGTGCGGCTGCCCCGGCACATCTGGTGGCGGCGGGCAACAGCCAGGTCGGGGGGCGGGCTTTCTGCCACCGACTCCACTGGAGGCCTACTAATGGGTGCTAAGACCCTAGTCCTCTTAGTGGGGATTCCTCTGGCAGCCTTCTTTTGCTATGTGTTCCTGCGAAGCTGGCTTATCACGAGGCGCCTACGTCGGGTTGCAGCGGACCGAGGGCGGCTTGGGGACCCTGGGCGAGCTGAACTCTTTGATTACTGCTCGTTGAACGGTTTGCCGCCGGGCATGACTCAGGACGTGTACGACTATTTGCAGCGCTACATCTCTGGGGGTGTTGAGGCCTTCCCGATCAGACTGGACGATAAGCTGTACAGCGGTGGTCTTTGGATAGACAGGGGAGAAATTGACACAATAATCGAGGATCTTGCTGGCATCTGCAAGTGCAAAGTGCAATGGAATTTGGACGCGGCACCAGGAAGGCACCCAACAGTGCGAGACCTGGTCGATCTGATCTTGGAGTGGCGCGGTTGCAAGCCCGCGAGGGCAGACACCGTGGCAGACGAATCGTAGCCTGATGCCAATCACCATTAGTTTGAAGCTGCTCCGCCGCCTGGCGCTTGGAGCACTCCTCGCCCTCGCCGCTGACGGTGCGCAGACCACCGAGCGCGCCCACCAAGCAGCATCGGAACACGCGACCGCGCTATCATCGACGCCGACCACCGTCCGCGGCTCCGACAAAGCCCCCATCACCATCCTGGTCTTCTCCGACTTCGAATCCTTCCCCTGTGCCCGCTCCGCCAGCGTCATCGACGGTCTTCTCAGCCAAAGCAGAGACGTCCGCGTGATCTTCAAGCACGCGCCGGCGGCGTCGAATCCCGGGAATTCGGGGACAGGCTACGAAACTCCGAAATATGAGAGGCCCGGAATCGCGGAAGTGACCAGCCGGGCCGACCGCTTTTCCCTTTCAGCCGGCAACCCGCATGGGATTGACGACATTCAGGCCCGCGAAGTCTCTCTCGTTGTCGGTGACGACAATGCAATCATTCGCTTCAGCGGCCGCGGCAATGATCATGTCGAGCGCGTTCCGTGGGCGTCCGGTTGCCGTCCCGTCGGCCATCAGCCGCGCCCAGACCAGGCCGGCTTTCTCGTCGAACGGGAGAACCCGGCCGGCGAACAGCGCTTGCGGGCCCTCGGGACCGGAAAACCAGCGCTCCAGTTCCTTGCGCTTCTTTCCGGCAGGCTTCTCCAGTAGCCCGCGCCGGATCTCAGCGACAGTCAAAGAGGAAATAAACAGATCCTCGTCGGCTTGGTCGGCCATCCAGGCTACCAGGGCTTCCGATGGCATCAGTTTGGTGACATTACTGATGATATTGGTATCGAGGAGATACCGGCTCACAAAACGATCCTGCGGGCAGCCGCCACCGGACGGCGCAAATCCAAATCGGCGCCGACCAGAGGCGACCGGCGCAATGCACCGAGGATACCGCCCTTCTTCGGCTGCTCCCCTAGAATGGTGTGGCGCACCGTGGCACGAATCTGGAGCGAATCGGCTCCGCCGCCCGCCAGCCGCCTGGCGAGCGACCGGATCAGTTCGCGGTCTGTGTCGAGCCCGAGAACCTCGAATCGGGCCATCCCGCGCTGGCTGAGGCGCTTCCTGTAATTCTTCAGCGCTCGCTTCTGTGGCGTGATGCTCATGATCGAGTCCTCCTTATATCCAGCAATATATCCAGATCATAGCATGAGTGCCACCAGCCGAAGTCCGGTTCCGGTTGCGAGGGTGCTTAACCGTGTTGGACAGGGAAACCCGTGACGAAACCCGGACGAGAAACCCGTAGAAACCCGTGATAGAAACCCTTGTCGGCCATGCTAATTGCCCCCTCTTCTGTGCATTGTCCGGGACTGACCCTCATTCCGTTGAGCTAAAGAAACAGTCCGGGAGTGACGCGAAAGAGTTGGCCTAGCTTTCGCGCTTGCGGCGCGCTGATGCTTCGCTTTCCCGTCAGAGCTTCATGCACATGGCTGCGCTGTCCGAAAACTGGCTTGAGGTCCGCTGCCGTCTTTCCGGAGTGCTCCAACAAGAACCGGAGCCGTTCGGCAGGCGTGCTATTGTCAGGCGGAAGTGCGTGCCGGCGGTCGTAGTCTTCCACCAGCAGGGCCAGCAGACGCAGGAGCCTGGTTTCTTCCGCCGAGCGGGTGTGGCCCTTGCCGATCAGGTCGCCGAATCGCCGGGCGATCAAATCATACTGCGCCTCCGTCTCGATCACCTGGGGCAGGGTCTCGATCAGCAATTCTTCGTACGTGGCGGCCGGCATGGCTATAAGTCCTCCCTGTCATATTCCCGATGGGTCAGAATGGCCTGGATCAGGAACAACTGTTCTTCGAAATCGACACGCGCGATCAGACGGTACTTGTTTCCGCCGATGTTGAAGATCAGCGTTCCAGTCGCTGCTGCGTAATCCGTCGCCGGAAACGTCACTTTGACTGCCGGGAAATGCGGCCAGGCGGCGCTGCGGACGACGGTCACAAACCGCTGCAGAGGCGTTCGGGAGGCTGGGTGTTTCCTCGCGAATCCCGCGATGACGGCCTCACCGAAAACCTTCACTCTTCGATGTTCCCAGTTTTGGGAACGTTTGTCAAGAGCCAAGCGTGCCCGCCCCTACGGCTGGGCGGGCACGGCTGGCGCGCTCGCGGCTTCCTCGTAGACGGCGGCGAAGAATTCGCGGGAGCTGGGCGAACAGCCGATGTGGAGGTTGTCGCGGCCTTCTTCCACGAAGCCGAGGTAGCCGTCATCGCCCAGATCGTCGAGGATGAAGCGCAGGCACTCCAGCTCCATCGGCGGCAGGCCCGAGTAATCGACATCGAAAACCTGCCCCGAGCTGTGCGCCACCACCTCGCGCCGGTTCTGCAGTCGGGTGTCATCCTCCGGCTCGACCAGCGCCGAGACCGGCAACGGCCGCCACTGTTCCTGGCTCGCGCCCATGGCCTCGAACAGGCGCCGCGTTTCGAATGCGATGTAGGCCAGGGCGCCGAGCGTGGCGGGAGACGCCGCGGCAAGCTCCTCCCGGTCGCCGGCCGCGCCACTGGGGAAACGCAAAGCGTAACCGAAGAACTCGGGCCGGTCGGAAGCTCTGGCCAGCAGCTTGCCGTTGTCCGCTCGGATGTCTTCGGTCGAATGGAAGATCAGGTCCTCGCGCTTCAGCCACACCGAAAGACGATGCGGAGCGCGGCCGGCGGTATTGAACTCGCTCTTGTTGGCCTCGGCCAGGGCGGCGAAGGCGGCCGGGTCGGAACGGTATTGCGCCAGCAGTTGGGTGGCGCACAGAATCCGGAAATAGTACGTGGGCGAGTAATCGCGCTGCATCTGCTGCTGGATGGCCTGATAGAGTTCCCGGTTCCACGCCGGGTTCGAGGAAAAGTACATGCGCGGCACGGTGATCTGGCCCTCGGGAATCCCGCGCGCGCGGCGCGTCAGTTCCTGCATTTCGGCCACGCATCCCTGCCCGCAGTGGTACGCGAAGATGGCCCAGTCCCGCCCGCCGAAGGTCCGCTCCATCCCCGCCAGGTAGTGGGCCGCGGCGGGGATGGCGCGTTCCGGAATCAGCCGCTCGTCGCGGACAATCACGGTGTACGGCGTGCGGCGGCTGACGGTTTTGTACTTCGCTTTCCCGGCGCCCTTCACCCGCACCTTCACCTTGACCGTGCGATAGCGGGTGACCTGGCCCACCTTGAGTCCCATCGTCCGCGCGGTGGCGAGCGAGATCTGCATGATTCCCCGGGGACTGCCCGCCCAGCTTTCCGCGCTGACGTCGCCCCAGCTTTCCAGGTACGCAATCGCCTCCAGCACATCCTGCGGGAAACCGCTGGCTGCCGCCGCGGAGCGAAACACGGCCTGCAGCTTGGGATCGGTGGTCACGCGTTTCGCCCCAGCCACGGCCTTGGGTTCCCGCATGATGATGAACGTTTGCGATTCCACCATCAGCCGCGTGCGTTCGGCCAGCGCATCGTCGGAAAGACCGTCGCGATCCACGCCGATCCCGTCCAGCCTGCGCTGGGGCGCAAAGTAGCTGGACGAGCCGGCCTGCGAAAGCGAAGCCAGGCAAAACAGAGAGAGCGCCGCAAGTTTCATGGCTTCCTCCAGTGTAGTGGCATTGGTGGGGCATGCTTCAGCTTGCCCGTTCTCCCCGACCCGGGCGCAGCCAGGAGGGGCGTACCAAATCAAACCCGCCGGCAGGCAGTCCTTGGAGTACTGGCAAGCTACAACCACGCCCCACCGCGGCAAAGTGTGGGTACAATGAGGATTCACGATGAAGCCATATCCGGTTCTGCTCCTGGCGGCGGGGTGCGCTCTGTTTCTGGCCGCTTGCAAACACGCGCCACCTGCCAATGTGGCCGCCGTGGTGAACGGTCACCCCATCACCTACCTGGAGCTCGAGAAGACATACCAGACGCAGTACCCGCAACAACCGGAGGCCATCAACCGGGACCTGGTGATGTCGCAGAAGCTGGACCTGCTGACCAGCCTGATCATCAACGAAATCATCCTGCAGCGCGCCGAAAAGCTGGGCCTCACGGCGGTGGACGCCGACGTGGACACCGAGATCAACAAGATGAAGGCTCCCTACACCAAGGAGGGATTCGACCGCCAGTTGGCCGACCGGCACATGACGATCGGCGATCTGCGCGCGCAGATCCGCCAACAGCTCACCAGGGAAAAGCTGGTCAACAAGGAGATTACCTCGCAGGTCAACATCACCGACGCCGATGTGGCGAACTTTTACAACGCCAACAAAGCCAGCTTCAACCTGGCCGAGGCGCAGGTTCACCTGGCGCAAATCCTGGTGACACCGGACCCCAACACTCCGGTGCGCAACCTGCGCAACAACAAAGCCCACAGCGAGTCCGAAGCCAGGGCCAAGATTCAGAACCTGGAAGCGCAACTCAAGCAGGGCGCCGATTTCGCCCAGTTGGCGCAGAACTACTCCGAGGACGCGGACTCGGCGCCGAACGGCGGCGACCGCGGATTCATCCCCGAATCGGCGCTGGCCAACTCCTCGCCCGAGTTGCGCAAGCTGATATTGGCGATGCAGCCCGGCCAGATCTCCCCGATCCTTCCCTCCACGGACGGTTATCGCATTCTCAAGTTGATTTCCAAGGAATCCGCCGGCCAGCGCGAGCTCAACGATCCCAACGTGCAGCAGAGCATTCGCGAGAACCTGCGCAACGCCAAGGACCAGTTGTTGAAAGCGGCGTATTACGAAGTGGCCCGCAACAGCTCGAAAATCGAGAATTACCTGGCGCGCAGCATTGTCGAAAATACCGGACAATCGAAGTAGAATCGCGTCATGCGGGCGTTTGTTTTCGAAGATCGCTTTTCGCTTGACGCGCTCAAGCTCGCCGAACGCCCGGAACCGAAACCCGGCCCCGGGCAGGCGCTAGTCCGTGTACGAGCCAATTCCCTGAATTATCGCGACATGGTGGTGGCGAGCGGCGGCTATGGCCGCCACGTGAAACTCCCGCTGATTCCGTTATCCGACGGCGCCGGCGAGGTGGTCGCGGTCGGACCCCACGTGACGCGGGTTGCTCCGGGCGCGCGCGTCGCCGCTATCTTCATGCAGAGCTGGCTGGCGGGCGCTCTCACCGAAGACACAGCCCGCTCCGCGCTGGGCGGCGCCATCGACGGTATGCTGGCCGATACGTGGTGCTGGACGCCGATGGCCTGGTTCCGATTCCCGAGCACCTCTCTTACACCGAGGCCGCTACCCTGCCCTGCGCGGCCGTGACCGCCTGGAATGCGCTGGTGGCGGAGGGCGGAATTCGGGCCGGCGATTCGGTGCTGGTGCTGGGCACCGGCGGCGTCTCCATCTTCGCTCTGCAATTCGCGCGCCTCCACGGGGCCCGCGTAATCGCGACTTCGAGCAGCGACGACAAGCTCGCCCGCGCCATCGCACTGGGCGCGTCCGACGTCATCAATTACCGTCAGACGCCGGAGTGGGGCCGCCGCGTGCTCGAGCTCACCGGCGGCGCCGGCGTCGATCATGTCATCGAAGTGGGCGGGGCCGGAACCTTGCCCCAATCGTTCCGGGCGGTGCGCTTTGGCGGGCGGATCAGCCTCATCGGCGTGCTGTCGGAGCCGGGCGCCGCGGTGGATCCGCGTCCGTTGATGATGAAGGGCGCGCGCCTGCAAGGGATCTACGTCGGCTCGCGCGAGATGTTCGATAGGATGAACCGCGCCATCGCTCTCCACCAGCTCCGCCCGGCGATTGACCGCGTTTTTCCGTTTGCCGAAGCGCCCGAAGCGTTTCGCTACATGAAAACCGCGCAACACTTCGGCAAGATCGTGATCAGCCACGACTGAGCGGCGCCGTCTCATCGAACCGGCTCCGTAACTGCGCCAGAACTCGGTTGCCGTCTTCTCCCTTGCACAACTGGGCCCGCAAACTCAGGAGCTGCTCGTCGCCCGGCGCAATCGCCAGGCCCTGCGCGCATTTCTCTTCCGCCGCGGCAAATCGGCGGTCCGCTTCATCGCCGGGCGCCATCGTGCCCAGCCAGGTAAGCGCCCGCGCCCACAAGTCAAGCACCTTGGCGTCCGGCTGGTTGGCGCCGGCCAGCCGATCGCATTCCTCGCAGACTTGTATCAGAAGATTGCGGCGTGTCTCACCGCTTTCGAAGTAGGCCCGGCCTGCCATCGCGCGCGCCCTCAGCTCCGCGGCGTGCGCGATGCCCGGATCGATCCTCAAGGCCCGCGAAGCCTTCTTCTCCGCCTCCAGGTAGTAGCGCTCGGCTTCCGCGCCCGTCGCCATCGTCCCCAGCCAGCAGAGTGCTCTGCTCCAGGTCGCCAGCATGCGAGCGCCACCTTTGCCGCGGCCGGCGAGTTCCTCGCACTGCTTGCACGCGCGCAGCAGCATCTCTCGTTTCTCGTCTCCGGAGTGCAGCGCCGACCGCCAGACCAGCGCCTCGGCCTGGTCGACCACCGTCTCTGTCTGGTCCGGAGCCAGCGTGCGGCCGCGCTCGAACTTATCGTCCGCCTCTTTATACATGCGCTTGGCCTCGTCGCCCTGCGCCTTTGCGGCCAGCCACCACAGCGCCATGCCCCAGGTGTGGAACACGCGAGCGTCGTCCGCGCCACTGGCGTAGATCCCCACCCGTTTCTCGCATTCCTCGCAGACCTGGATCAGCAGATGGCGCGCCTTTTCGCCGGAGTGCAACGCCGACCGCCAGCGCAGCGCTTCCGCGCGGTCCGCACGGATTGCGCCCTTATTCGGAGCGAGCGCCTGGGCCTGAGCGAGTTTCTTATCGGCCTTCTCATACAGCCGCTCCGCTTCGCCGCCGGTTGCCTGCGCGGCCCGCCACCACAGTGCAACACCCCAGTAGTGCAACGCATGTGCGTCCCCAGGTTTTTTCTCGATCCGGCGCGCGCACTCCTCGCAGAGCTGGGCAAGCAGCGCGCTCCGCTCCTTCCCGCTGGCCGTGCGGGCCTCATCGAACAGCCGGTCGACCTTGCTCACGTGACCCTGCTGGCGCTTCCGGTAGAGGTCAAGCCCGAGGGAACCCAGGTCGGCGACGTGGCCGAGGACTTGAATGAGGCCGAAAGGCATTTCAAAGCAGTGTAACGCCTGTCGCCGCCAGTTTGTTCCACCGAAAAGCGGCCGGTACCGGTCGTCACCACAACGGTTTTCGTGAGATCATTCCCTCTGGAGGCATCCAATGACCAAGTTCATCATCGCAGCCGTTGCAACCGTGCTATTCGGCGCCACCGTTCTTCTCGCGGCGGATACGCCAATCAAAGCCGTGAAAGTGGAACTGAAAAATGCCAAAGGAGAGAGCGTCGGCTCCGCAACCATCGCCGCCGTAAAGGGCGGTTCCGGCGTGACGATTGCCCTCAACCTGAAGAACCTGCCGCCCGGAGAGCACGCCGTGCACATCCACCAGAATGCCAAGTGCGAGGCTCCCGGATTCACCTCGGCCGGGCCGCACTTCAACCCGGACCATAAGCATCACGGCCTCGAAAATCCCGAAGGGCCTCACGCCGGCGATATGCCGAACTTCACCGTCAAGCCAAGCGGCATGACCAAGGTTAAAGTGGATAACCCGCGGGTGACCCTGACCGAGGGCGACCATTCGGTATTCTCGAACGGTGGAACCGCGCTGGTGATTCACGCTAAGGCGGACGATCTGAAATCGGACCCGTCCGGCAACGCAGGCGACCGCATTGCCTGCGGCGTGATCGCGAAATAGCAACGCATCTATACAACGGGCGGGTGCTTGATGAGCAGACGGCGTTGGCCGTTGGCCTGATGCTCTCTCAGTAACAGCGCTCCGGACAGGTTCACCGGTCGCAGCTCGCCTTCGGGCATAATCAGGACTAACTCGTCTTGACTATCTGTAAAGCGTCCGGAACGGCTGACCAGAATCCGCAAGATGCCGGTCTCGCTCCTTACGCTGACATGCCAGTGTCCGAACCCGTTTTCCCGATAGGCTTCGCTCTCACCGTCGTCTTCGTTACTGTCACCGGAGCTTTCGCCTTCCAGCAGCGGAAACAGAAGAAAGCCACGGACGTCGCCCATCGATGTCGGGGGCTCGCTCAGATTGACAGGTATCACGCTGCCCGCCCGGGCCAGCAGCACGGGACGATTCCAGGGAGCGGGTAACTCGACTGTCTGACCGCCTTCGAGGCGCACGCCGGACCAAACGTCCCACCAAGCGGCGTTCCGTGGCAGATATACCGCGCGGGATTGCGCCCCCGGCTCAACCACCGCCGCTAACAGCAGCGATGGACCCACCATCATGTCATCGTTCTCGCTGTAACACCGCGGGTCCTCCGGGAAGTCGTAGAAGGTCGGCCGGATGACTGGATCGTAGCCGCTTCTGTAGCGCCAGAGCAGCAGGTACAGGTAAGGTGTCAACCAATGCCTCAGGTTGATCAGTTCTCTTACGTGAGAGGTGACTTCCGGATACATCCAGGGTTCATTGGCCGTTCCATCGTCGTTCCACGAATGAATCGAGAATCGCGGCATCAGGATTCCGGCCTGCACCCAGCGGACGAGCAACTCCGGCTCGGGCCGCGGTCCCGCAAATCCGCCGATGTCGTGGCCGGTGTTGGAAACGCCGGAAAGGGCCAGGCCCAGCCCCATCTTGATGTTGTATTTCAGCGTCTCCCACGAAGTATAGTTATCGCCCGACCACGTCTGCGCGTAACGATGCATGCCGACAGCGCCGGAGCGGGTGACCAGGAACGGCCGTTGGCCCGGATCGTGCTCGCGCTGCGCGTCTCGCGAGGCCCTCATCATGAGCAGCGGCTGAACGGCGCGAATCTCTCGCGCGGGAGACGGCTTACCGAATCCGTGAGCGCGCACGAGGGGCGACCAGATTTCGAATTCGTTATTGTCATTCCAGGTGGCGGAGATTCCATAGTCGAGCAACGCCGATGTTACGTTGGCTTTCCACCATGCAATGGTGTCCGGATTCGTGAAATCCAGGTAGGCGCCGACTTCGTCCCAAAATTGCACCCACGCCGGTGCGCCACTCTCGTCTGTCAGAAACAGCCCCTTCCGTCGCGCCTCCTCGAAGGCCGGATGGCTTCGCAGCAGACAGGGCTTGATATTGGCGCAGAGACGAACGCCCGTATCCATATAACTGCGGGCAAATGCGGCCGGGTCTGGAAACTTTTCGCGATTCCAGGTGAACACGCAGCGCTTGTTGCCGATCGAGGTATAACCCGAGGAAAGATGGAACGAACTGCACAGAATGCCGTGCTGGGCGCAAGTTGCAAGAAACTCGCCCATTCGCTTCTGCGCGTCGGGCGCATCGGTATAACTCATGGTCGATCCCGAGTAGCCCAACGCCCAGCGGGGCATAAGTGCCGGCCGCCCCGTCAGCCATGTAAACCGCCGGGAAACATCGGCGACAGATGGGCCGGCCACGAAGTAGTAGTCGAGATCGCCGTTGTCCGCGGTGAAATAGCGGTACAGCCCATGATAATTGTCGAGTTCGCAGCCCATATCGAACGTGCAGTCCGCGAGCGTGTCGTAGAATAACCCGAATGCCAGACCCGGCTGCGGCTTCCAGGTGATGTAAAAGGGTATGTGCTTGTACAACGGGTCGGAGGACTTCGCGCTATAGCCCATCGCATCGATATTACACATGCGAAAGCGCCGGCCGGCACGGTCGATTTCTCCGGCCCTCTCGCCCAGGCCAAAGTACATCTCGCCCCGGTCGCGCGCCAGGTAATGATAAGCTTTGTCGTCCCACCAGCCGAAGTTATATGCTTGTGTCGGGCGATCACGGGCCGCGTCCAGCCACTCCCCATCCACCCGGATCGCCCAGCGACAGAAGAGTCCCCGTAACTCGACAGTCAGACGGATTCGCGCGGTCTCGATATGAAGCCGGTCCGCCTGCTCGACCAGGGCAAAGTCCGGACACGTGAAGTTCGAGACGTCGAAACGGTCGTTTCCTTCCAGCGGAACGTCGTCGAGCCCGGGAGCTATGGCCCAGCTTACCGGTTGGTGTAGCCTTCCGTCAGGCAGCACCATGACGCGGATGATGTCCTCTTCGAGGATGAAGACATGCGCGATGGCTTGAGTCGAACTGGAAAGGTCGACGCGTCCTCGCGTCCTCGCACTCACGCGAAACAGCGGAGGTGTGTTAACGGTGGAATGAGTGTTCATAGAGTCACTCGCGGCGCAGCGGAACGCCACTGCGGACGGATGAGCGCAATCAGGATGGTCGCTCCGAGCAGATCGAACGCGCCCAAGCATCCGAACAGCGGTCCGTAGCCCACCCGCTCCGCCACGGCCCCGATCAATAGCGAGAACAGCAGGCCTCCCGTCCACGACGCCATCCCGGTCAGACCATTCGCGGTGGCGACTTCGGCTTCGGCGAAAACGTCGATTGTCAGGGTATTCAGGAGGCCGGATATCATCTGATGAGCGAACCCGCCGAGACACAGGAGAGCAATCGCGATGGAAGGCGTGCTGGCAAGCCCGACACACCCTGGCGCAATCATGATCACAGCCCCGAGGCATACCCCTCCCACGCGCGAGGCGACCAGGCCGAGACCGAACCACCGCATCAACAGGGGCGAGACATACCCGCCGAGTATGCTGCCGAAATCCGACGTCAAAAAGGGGAGCCACGCGAAAAGTGCGATGCCCTTCAGATCCATATGCCGCTCGCTGAAGAGATAGAGCGGAACCCAGAAACTGAAGGTCTGCCAAGCCGGCTCGGCCAGAAATCGGGCGATCGCGATGGCCCAGAATCCGCGGCGTTTCACGATTTCCCGGGCCGGCGCGCGATTGCCTGCCTTAGCCGCCGTGCGGCCGGCCAGTATATAGTCGCGCTCCGCCGCGCCTAACGCCGGATGGTCGGCCGGCGATCTGTAAAACAGCCACCAGGCAGCCGCCCAAACAAGGCCGATCCCGCCGGTAACGGCGAAGGCCGCCCGCCAGTCGTAATGCAGCACCAACCAGACCACTATCGGCGGCGCCAGCATGGCGCCCAGCGAAGTTCCCGCGTTGAAATACCCGATGGCGACGGAGCGCTCTTTGCCGGGGAACCACTCCGCCACGGCCTTTACTCCCGCCGGAATGGCCGACGCTTCGCTAAGCCCCAGCAACCCGCGAAACGCGGCCAGCGACGGCCAACCGCCGGCGAAAGCGTGCAGGCCGCCCGTAATCGACCAGGCGATCGCGAACAGCGCGAAGCTCAGCCGCAACCCGAGCTTGTCGACGATCAGGCCGCAAACCGGCTGCATCACCGTGTAGGCGACCTGGAACGCGGCGACCACATAGGAGTACTCCCGGGTTGTGAAATGCAGAGTCGCTTTCAGTTGCGGAGCCATCACCGCAAGAGAATTCCGCGCCAGATAGTTCGCGATGGTCCCGAGACAGACGAGCCCCACGATCCACCAGCGAAGTCCTCTGATGGTTGGCCAGTGATATCCGCTGGCCGGCTTCCCAGTCGCAGTCATGATTCTCGCGGAAGGCGTCTCGCCGGAAATCTTCCTCTTGGATTCGCGGGTCCTGTTCAGTATATCCCGCGGCGAGTTATGATGGCGGCAAATGCGGAACAGAGCGTGCCCGTGGTTGCTGGCGATCGCCCTCGCGATGACGGCGGGCGCCGCCGGTCAACCGCCTGAGAAGGGCCAGTTGACTCGCTTTGCCGAGAAGATCCGGCAGGACATGACCGGCATTCCCAACTACACCTGCCTGGAGACTATCGAGCGCGCGCGCCGCGAGCCGCATTCACGCTCCTTCAAACGTCAGGATACGGTTCGCCTGGAGGTATCCAGCGTGGACGGGAAGGAACTGTTCGCCTGGCCCGGCTCCAGCCATTTCGAAGATTCGGACATCACGGCTCTGGTGCCCGGCGGCACCATTGGCAACGGCATGTTCGCCGGCTTCGCGCTTACCTTGTTCCGATCGGACAGAACCACGTTCCAATACGGGGGCGAGGAGAACCTGGCCGGACGCAATGCCGTCCGTTACGATTATCAACTGCCCGCCCTACTCGAGGGCGGCTGGGAAATACGGACGGATACAGCCGCAGCGACCGTGGCGTCGAAAGGCTCCTTCTGGTTTGACCCCGTCTCTCTGGACCTGATTCGCCTGGACGTGCACGGCGACGACATGCCCCTGAGACTACACCTCGCCGAAGCCGTCATCCACATCGATTATGCCCGCACGCACATCGGCGATTCCGACGCCCTGTTACCCAAACGATCCGAACTGACCATGTCGTATTTCGGCGATGAGGCCGCCCGCGACGTGATCGGGTTCTCCCAGTGCCGCCAGTACACGAGTGAATCGACGATCAACTTCGACGCGCCTTCGGCTCCGCTTCCGGGCGTTCCCGAACCGAAGGTACGCGAGATCGACTTGCCGGCCGGCCTGCTGTTCCAAGTCGAGATGGACACCGCTATCGATTCGAAGACCGCTGCGGTTGGCGATCCGTTGCGTGCGCGGGTGGTTCAGGAAGTCCGGCACAAGGAAGACGTGGCGGTGCCGCGCGGCGCCACGCTGACCGGCCATATCCGCAGTCTGGACCGCAGTTCCTCGCCGCCGTCCGCCAAAGTAGCGATCGAGTTTTCCGAAGTGGCGTGGGAGGGTGCCCGGGCCAGGTTTTATGCCGAGTTGATCGACGTCAACCGCAAGTCTGCAGGAGCGCACCTGCAGACATACAACGATGGCGGAGGGAGCAAGGCGCTGATCGAAAGCGAAGGCCCCGGCGTCGGCATCTTTTATATCGACGGCACGGGGTTCCGTACTGCGCCCGGTTTCCACATGCTGTGGCGCACGATGGCGCGTCCCGCCGCTACGGCTCCCCGGCAGCGCTGAGGCACAGGATCGCAAGGAGGCAGGTGTCAGCCGTGAAGAAATGCGTCATACCGCTGTGGATCCTGGGATCTGCGTTGCTGATCAGCCAGATCCCGGCTGATTTTGTGCCAGGGCCGGGATTCCAGCCCTTCGCGTGTGGCCTGCTTGTGTGCTACTCGCTTCCATTCTTCGCCCTGATGGCAATTCGGATACCGGAAAGCCGGTCGCCTCAAAGATACATCTTGTTGGCCTTATTCGCGCTCGTTCTCGCGACTAACATTTTCATCCCATTGCGGCCCTATTTGCCGGGCTATCATCCGAAAGCGCTCGAAGAGCTAGGGTACCTGTTCTCACCGCTCTTCGAAGTCCCAGTGATAGCGTTCTGTTACCTTGCTGTAGCCATAACCACTCAATTGTTGCGCAAGGACCCGAAGCGGTTACCCTGACTGGTCATGCCTCGCGACCCGCTTTCGGGCTGGTTCTGCGATGCGCCGCGTCCTTTTCCCGCCACGGCTTCAGGTTGTGGTTCTGCAACAGCACCCGGATGGTCTCCCGGCCCGCGCGTGGAACCAGTCTGCGCTTGACAGCCTCCTCCGCCACCAGCCGCACCGTCCAGCGCGACCGCCCTTCCGGCGGCTTGCCGCGGACCATAGCGGCCACGCGTTGCTTCTGCGACTCGTCCAGCAGCGGCTTGGCGCCAGGCCGCCGCCGGTCATAGAGTGCGCGGTCCAGGCCACCGTTGTCGTAGCGGTTGGCGATCTGGCGGATGGCCTTCGCCGTGAGCGGAAGCGCTTGCGCCACTTGCGGCGCGCCGCTTCCCTGGGCGAGTTGCCGCAGCGCCAGAGCGCGCAAGACGACGCGAACCCGCGCAACTCCGGATCGCAGGATCGCTTCGACGCGAACGAGATCTTTCGATTCGATTCTGATCGGTATCGGGCGGCGCGCCATGCCCAATCATCCGCCAATCCAGTCCTCGGCGCAATCGCTTTGTAGCACCTATTCACACGGTCAAAGACCCGCTCAGATGCCCACATGGTTCGCCGGCCCGAACACGTGCGGCTGTAAGCCGATCGGGCGCTCGCTCGGCGCCAGGCAGATCCTGACCTCAAACACGTCGCTGTCCCAGTGAAAGCGCCGCACGGTCCATTCCGCATGGCCGGCGCTCTTGGTCCGGAAATTCTTGCCGAAAACGACCGTCGGGATGCTCAATCCGAGCGGCCCCAGTTCCGGCTCCAGATCGTTCTTCACAGAGCCGATGATCATGTTCGTCAACTCGGCGACCGCGTCCAGCACCTCTTCGTTTACGGCCGTGGTTTCGCTCATGAGCATCTGCGAGCAGACACGGCAGGCCAGAACCGGCGTGCAGGACACGCACCCGGTGCCGGCCCAACTGCCCGCCAATCCGATAAACGAGAGGACGCCGTCGTGAGCGTCCGGCGGTCCATTTTCGAACCTAACCTGGCCCGGCACGATGCTGACACCGAGCATGGTGGAGAACACGGCTTCCACCGCTTGTGAAAGGGACTGGACAAGATCGTCTTTCAGGTTCATGATGTCATCGCCGCTGGCAGGAGACCCACCAGTTTCTCCTTGATCTGGTCCGCCGAAAATGGCTTGCGGACATAGCCGGCGGCTCCCAGGCGAACCGCCTCGCCGACTTTGGCCTCGCCGCCTTCCGTGGTGACCATGATTACCGGGATGCCGCGCCATTCCGCGACACCCTTGATGGCGGCCAGCAACTGAATGCCATCCATCTTCGGCATGTTGATGTCCGACAGCACCAGGCCGATCTTCTGGCTGTTCAGCACCTGCAACGCTTCCTGCCCGTCGCCGGCTTCGTGAATGTTCCGGATTGCCATACCGGTCTGGCGCAGCACGCGCTGCAAAATCTTGCGAATCGCGGCGGAATCGTCTACCACCAATACGTCGGATTCCATACGGCTCCCTACAGACCACTTATCGGAAGATCGGGGGATTTCATTAGAGGGGGCGCAAAGATTCATTTGGCGACCCGGCCTAAAGTCCGGCCCGAAACAGCCGATCTACTGTCCAGGAGCCAGAACTTGGGCCGCCAACTGTCGCAAACGGAAATCGACGCCGTATTCCAGAGCGCGCAGGATCGGAAGCGGGAGGTGCCGGCCGTCCGCTTCGACTTTCGGCGGCCGGATCGCATCCCGAAATCGCAGGTCCGGGCGATCCATCTTCTCCACGATACGTTCGTCCGCAACCTGGTCTCCAGCCTGTCGGCGTACCTGCGCTCGTATCTGGCCGTCAACCTGGTGAGCGTGGAACAGCTCTCCTACGCCGAGTTCCTCGATGGCCTGCCTTCTCCGACCTGCATGGTCTCGATGGGGTTGAAGCCCTATGACGGCCAGGGCGTATTGGAGCTGAACCCCTCGCTGGTTTTTCCCATTCTGGAGATGCTGCTGGGCGGTTCGGGCAAGACCACCATCAACATCCAGCGCGACATCACCGAAATCGAACAAAAGCTGCTGGACGGCCTGCTGCGCATCATCCTTCAGGATTTGCGGGAAGCCTGGAAGGTGGTAACGGCGATCGAGTTCACCGTGGCCGCGATGGAAACCGAGCCGCAGTTGCTGCACATCCTGGCGCCGAACGAGGCGGTGGTGGCGATCGCGGTCGAGGTGCGCATCGGCGAAACGGTGGGCATGATGAACATCGCCATGCCGTCGATCGTGATCAAGATGATGCGCCAGAAGTTCGACCAGCAATGGTCGCTGCGCAAGACCCACGCCAGCCTGGCGGAACAGGAG
>JBAVIH010000387.1:0-3709 GCA_049686695.1 Bryobacteraceae bacterium
ACCGATGCCCACAATTACGGAAGACTTGGCGGGCACCAACGAGCCGGCGGCCACGCAGCAGATTAGCACAGCCCAGACGGCCAGGATGAAGGTTCGCTTTCTCTGCTGTCGGAGCATGCCGCGGCGGCTCAATGCACAGCCGCCGAGGCTGCGTAACGGCCCCTAGGCTCTATCGCACGCTTCAACAGATGGGTGCTCGGGCTGTAATCGAGCACGATTTCTTTCAGCGCGACCACCAGGCCGCCGATATCGCGGGCTTCGCAGATCTCGTCGAGGGAGCCCAGCCACGTTTGTATGTTGCCCTCCGGCATGCCGTTGCCTACGAAAATGCGGATCTTTTCGTGGGCGGTGGGTGCGGTGTCTTCGAGCATCGTGCTCAGCTCCTCATAGAGCTTCTCGCCGGGGCGCATGCCGGTGAATTCGATCTTGATGTCTTCATCCGGCTTCAGCCCCGACAACAGGATGAGGTTCCGGGCCAGGTCGACGATCTTGACCGGCTCGCCCATGTCGAGGACGCAGATCTGGCCGCCCTTCCCGATGACCGCTGCTTGCAGCACAAGCTGGCAGGCTTCGGGAATGGTCATGAAGAAGCGCCGCATGTCGGGATGCGTCACCGTCACCGGTCCGCCCGCCGCGATTTGCTTTTTGAAGATCGGAATGACGCTGCCGTTGGAGCCGAGCACGTTGCCGAAGCGTACGGCGACGTACTTGGTCCCGCCGTTTTGCAGCCCCAGCAGCAACAGTTCGGCGATGCGCTTGGTGGCGCCCATCACGTTGGTGGGCCGCACGGCCTTATCGGAGGAAATCATCACGAAGTCTTCGACTCCGTGCTCCGCTGCGGCCACCGCGAGATTGTGTGTGCCGAAAACGTTATTCTCGATGGCCTCGAAGACGTGCGTCTCCATGAGGGGAACGTGCTTGTAGGCTGCGGCGTGGTAGATGACTGCCGGCGAGTACTGGCGCAGGACCTCGTCCACGCGAGCGCGGTTCTGAATACTCCCGATCTCCGGGTGGAACGGGATAGCGGGGAAGCACTGGCACATTTCGCGGTCGATTTCGAACAACGGGGATTCGCCGATTTCGAAGCCGACGATGCCGGCCGGCCGGAAGCGTGCGATCTGCCGGCACAGTTCGGAGCCAATGGAACCGGCCGCGCCGGTGACCATGACGACTTTGCCTTCGAGGTTGGCCCGGATCTGGTTTTCTTCCAGGCGTACGGGGTTGCGGCCCAGCAAATCCTCGACAGCCACGTCGCGGATCTGCGCGGCAAGACCGCTCCCCTCGATAACTTCGGCGAGACCGGGGATGGTCTTGTAGGCAACGCCGGCTCCGTGGCAACGCTTGAGGATGGCCGTCATCTCCGCTCCGGTGGCGGATGGCAGGGCGATGAGGACGGTTTCAATGCTTTGGGACGCGACGACGGAGGGCAGGACGGCGCCGCTGCCGAAGACCTTCACCTGCTGAATGAGGCGGCCGTCCTTGGCCGGATCGTCATCGATGAAGCCTGCGATCTCGTAGGACAGCGCTGAATTGTGCTGGATCTCGCGCAGCAGGGCGACTCCGGCGTCACCGGCCCCGTAGATGAGAGTTCGCTTCCTCTTGTTCAGATTCGGCAACCGGGAGAATTCGAACGCCAGTCTCACTGCCAGGCGGACCCCCGCTGTCATTCCAAAACAGAATATGAAATCCAGGAAATAAATGGAACGCGGGAAGCCCTTAGGGGCAAGCCACAGGAGGGCGAAACCGCCGAGAGCGGATCCGGCAACGTTCGCCGCCGCGATGCGGGCGACATCGAGAATGGAAGCATATCGCCACCATCCGCGATCCATCTTGAAGAAATAGAAGGCGCAGATTTTCGCCGGCACCAGGACACAAAGCCCAACCAGCAAGTGGGGCCGAAATTGCGCGGGCAGAGCGAAGTCGAATCGCAGGAGGAAAGCGAGGGCCGCGGCGGCGGCGAATATAGCGAATTGGACGGCGCGTATCGCCCAGCGAGAGTGGTGCGTAAGATGACGGGCGACCCCATGGATATCAAATCGTGACATGGCAGCACGAAACCTTTCAGGCGATGGCGCCGGCTGGTTTCCCGAGTTTGCGAAGCCGCCCAGCGTTGGCCGCGGCTCGAACCTGGGTGATGATGTAGAGCTGGTCTTCAGGCGAGAGACTGCTCGAACTGGGCAGGCAGATCCCGCGCCGGAACAAGTCTTCGGCCACGCCCCCGCCGTAGTGTTCGCAGCCTGCATACAGCGGCTGCAGATGCATCGGCTTCCACACTGGGCGGGACTCCACGTTGGCTTCGTCGAGTGCGCGGATCAGTTGATCGCGCGAACAGCCGAATTCTCCCTCGTCGATCAGGAAACAACTCAGCCAATTTGTGTGCAGGCCGTAGGCGGCTTGGGGCATCAGCGAGATGCCGGGAAGGTCCGCAAATGCGTCGCGATAGCGAAAGGCGATCGCGCGGCGCTGCCTCACCCGCAGGTCGAGCACTTCGAGTTGCCCGCGCCCTATGCCCGCCAGCACGTTGCTCATGCGGTAGTTGTAGCCAAGTTCGGAGTGTTCGTAGGCGAGGCCAGGGTCGCGGGCCTGCTGCGACCAGAAGCGCGCCTTCTCCACCCAAACGGCATCGGCGGACGCCAGCATGCCGCCGCTGGTCGTCGTGATGATCTTATTCCCGTTGAAAGAAAACACTCCGACGCTGCCGAGCGTTCCCGCCGGCCGCTCGCGGTAGGTGGCGCCAAGGGCTTCGGCGGCGTCTTCGAGCACCGGCACGTCGTAACGCCGGCATATTGAAAGGATCGGATCCATATCGGCGCACTGCCCGTACAGGTGCACAACCACGAGCGCGCGGGGCAACCGATTGCGGCGGGCGCGGCGGCGAAGCGCGTCTTCGAGGATGTTGGGATCCAGGTTCCAGGTGGCGTAATCGCTATCCAGAAATACGCATTCGGCGCCCAGGTAACGGACCGGGTTGCAACTTGCGGCGAACGTAAGAGTTGGGCAGAACACTTCGTCGTTGGGACTGACTCCGAGCAGGCGCAGGCCCAGGTGAATCGCTGCGGTCCCGCTGCTCAGCGCAGCCGCGTGCAAGCCAATGCGCTTTTGGAAGGCGTCTTCGAACGCGATGATGTTTGACCCGACGGTGGAAAGCCAGTTTGTCGCAAAGGCCTGCCGCACATAGGTTTCCTCGTCGCCGCCCATGTGCGGGATGGATAAGAGTATGCGTTTCATTGAATGCTGGTGAGTCTGACTGCTTGCACGAGCCAGAGGCCTGGCCGGAATTCCGACGACGGTGGCGCCGGACGGCACTGAATCGAGGACCACAGCGCCCGCCCCGACGGTCGCGCCGGCACCAATTACAGATCCGGGGAGGGCGATTGCACCAATCCCGAGATGAGCAAACGAATGGACCGTTACGCCGCCGCCCAAGAGGACACCGGGTGAAAGATGCACGTGATCGCCGACTCGGCAGTCATGTTCGACCACGGCCGCTGAGTTCAGGATGCAATTCCTCCCGATTTGAGCGCCTGCATTGATCACCACTCTCGGCATGACGACGGTCCCACTATCAAGTCGGGCCGACTCAGATATCACCGCAGACGGGTGGACAAGTGTCGCGGGCAGCAAACCGCAGTCGAGGGCTCTCTGAAAGCATGCAGCCCTCATTTCGTTATTCCCGATCGACACTAGATACTCGGAGCGATCTTTGCCC
>JBAVIH010000388.1:0-3193 GCA_049686695.1 Bryobacteraceae bacterium
GCTGCGCAGAGGCCGCGCCGTGGCCACCACGCTGCGGACGGCAGCGCGCGGCGCCCCGGCGGAACGCTTCGCGCTGGCGTTTCTGGTCTTCATCCTGGGCATGCACTGGCTGGTGACGCTGAAACCGGAGGCGGGCGCCGATGCCCTGGCGATGCACCTGGCGATTCCAGCCAACATCGCCGCGCACCACGCCTTCACCATCCAGCCTTCCCGCCTGCTTTGGTCGGTGATGCCGATGGGCGCCGACCTGGGTTTTACGATTGTCTACCTGTCGGGGGGCGAGATGGCGGCGCGGCTGCTCAATCTGGCGTGGCTGCTGGCGATGGAGGGTTTGCTCTACGGCGCCGTTCGCCGCTGGCTTGGCCGCGCGCCGGCCTGGCTGCTGGCCGCGCTGTTCGCCGCTACGCCGCTGGTCGAACTGGTGACCGGTTCCCTGTTCATCGAGAATCTGTTGGCCGCTTTGATTCTGGGGACGATGGTAGCGCTCTGGCGCTACGCCGAAAACGGCAATCCGCGGTTCCTGTTCGCGGCCGCGGCGCTGGCCGGTTCGGCGCTGTCCACCAAGTTCGGCGCATTCGCTTTCGTCCTGCCGGCGCTTGGGTTCATCGTCTGGGAAGCGCGCCGCCAACGCAGTTCGGCTGCTGTCTGCTGGCTGGCCGTGGCGATCGCGGCCGCCGCCGCTCTGCCGCCCTATTTCATCGCCTGGTGGAAAACCGGCGATCCGCTTTTTCCCTATCTGGGCAATCTTTTTCCTCGCTCGATGGCGCCGGCGCCGTCCATCATCGCCGATTCCCGCTTTCACGCGCCGCTCGATCTTCGCACGCTTTTCGACCTCACGTTTCACACCCACGCCTATTACGAAGGGCAGGACGGCTCGTTCGGCTTTCAATACCTGCTGCTGATCCCGCTGGTTCTGGCCGGCGTTTGGGCGGTGCGCAACCGGGCCGCCGCGAGCGCCGCCGTGGTGGCGCTGGTGTCATGCGTGCTGGTGTTGCCGGCGCAGCCCAATGCGCGGTACATTTATGCGTCTTTGCCGCTGTGGATCGCCGCCTTCGCCGCCGTGCTGGCGTGGACCCGCGACCGCCACGCGTGGCTGTACCGAGGCGCCATCGTCCTGTTCGCCTGCGCCGCCGGGCTGGGCGTCTGGTTTCTGCCTTCGTCGTCCTGGTATCACAAGGACTTTTACCTGGACCGGCCGTTCGAATGGATGCGCTCCCCGCGTGCGACGTACGAAGTGTCGCCGTTCCGCGAAGTCGCCCGCTACGCCGCCGGCCGGCACCCGGCGAGCGCGGTCCTGCTCACCCGCGAAAACGATATCGCCGACCTGGCGGGCGATGCCCACGAGTACCACTGGCACGAACTGCCGCTCGATCTCTCGATCTCCGCCACCCGCAGCCTGCCCGCCATGATCCGCCTGATGGAACAGTGGCATATCCGGTATTTCGTAACGCGCGAGTCGCGCCGCGAGCGCATTCCTCCTGCCGCTCTCTGGCATTTGCTTGACCGTTGCACGATCAAAGAGCGCGCCTTCGGCGGATATTCGCTGGTTGCGCTGGACCCCGCTTGCGAGTCCGCCAGCGAAGCCGCGCTCCAGGAACGCCTGCGCGAGGCGCCGCTCGAAACGTGCCCGGCCGGGACCTACGACGACTTCGACCCGCTGATCCGTTTTAACGGCGACTGGACCCAGGACGAAGGCGCCACCGATGGCGCCATGTCTCGCACGCTCACCTATACGCTCGAGCCGGGCGCGGAAGCCGGGTTCGCCTTCGACGGCCGTTCGCTCACCTATGTCTATACCAAGGCCTGGAATCGCGGCATCGCCGAGATTGTGATCGATAGCGTCACGCGCGGTTTTGTCGATCTGTACTCGCCGCGCATCGAATGGCAGAGCCGCGTTTCCTACTGCTGCTTCGCGACCGGCCGCCACGAACTGACGATCCGCGCGACCGGCCGCCACAACCCGGCCGCCACGGCAAGCTACATCGACCTGGATGCGCTGATCGTCGAACCATAACGTTGGCAAACTCTGAAGCATGCCGCCCCGGCTGGTAGAGTAAGAGTAATGCGCGCGGGCGGTCTTATGGCGGTTTTGGGGGCCATTCTCGTGGCCGGACAGCCTATGGTGGCGCAGCGTTACGCCAGCCTGGCGGGGCACGTCCTCGACACCTCCGGCGGCGGCATCTCCGGGGCGGTGGTCACCGTCACCAACCAGGACACCGGCTTTCGCCGCAGCGCGGAATCGGAAATCGGCGGCGCGTATGCGGTGAGCCCGCTCGAAGCCGGCGTCTACAAAATCACCGTGCGCAAGGAGGGATTCCGCACCCTGGTTCGATTTGGCATGGCGCTGGCGGAAGCGCGGGCGGCCGCAGCCGATTTCGTGCTCCCGGTGGGCAGCATCTTCGAGACCGTCACCGTGGAAGGAGTGCCATCGCCGCTCGACCGCCAGGACGCCGCCCGCGAAACCGCGTTCGAGCATGACGAAATCGCCCGCTTGCCGCTCAACGGCGGCGGCCTGATGCAACTCCTGGATGAGGCGCCGGACACCAACCTCACGCCGGCCACGCGCGGGGAAGCCGGGCAATTCACCACCGCCGGCCAGCGGCCCAACACGAACTACTTCACGGTGGATGGGGTGAGCGCCAACAACGGCGTTACCGCCGGCGGGATTCCGGCGCAATCCACCGGCGGGACGCTGCCGCCGGTGAGCGCGTTCGGCAGCCTGGATTCGCTGATCTCTCCCGAGGTGGTGGACGAGTTCTCCATCCGCACCTCCAGCACCGGCGCAGAGATGGGGCGGCTGCCGGGCGCGCAGATCGCCATCACCAGCCAAGCCGGCTCCAACCAATGGCACGGCTCGCTCGATTACCGATGGCGCAATGAGATTCTGGCGGCCAACGACTGGTTCGCCAACGCGGCCAGCCTGGGCACCGGCGCGGCGCGGCTCAACGAAATCAGCCAGACGTGGGGAGGACCGCTGAGCGCCAACCGCACGTTCGCGTTCCTCTCCTTCCAGTACCTGGGTTTGACGCAGCCCTATGTGTGGAACCAGCCGGTGCCATCGCTGGCCGCGCGCCAGACGGCCGGCGCGTGGGCGCAGCCGGCGCTGGCCATTTACCCCGTTCAGAACCAGGGGCCGCTCACCACGGGCATCGGCGATTGGGCGGGCCGCTCCGAGCAGCCGGCGGACCTGTTC
>JBAVIH010000389.1:0-2058 GCA_049686695.1 Bryobacteraceae bacterium
GTGCTGCGCGGCGCAAATGAGCCTGCCGGATCGTTCTCCAGCTCCAACACTCTGCTGAATCGTATTCACGCGATTATCAACCGCGCGATCCAGAGTAATATGATGTCGATTTTCACGGATTGCCCCGACCGCGAAAAACTGGGTTGGCTGGGCGATACGTCCGTCATGTTCGGATCCATCGTGCGGAATTACGACGTGGCCGCCTTTTCGCGCAACGTCGTGCGAAACATGGCCGATAGCCAGACCCAGCAAGGCCTGGTTCCGGATTTCGTGCCGGCGTACGAAATCTATGGCGGCGCTTTCGGCGATGACCCCAATTGGGGAAATGCCATGATTCTCATCCCGTGGGGTCTGTACGAAACTTACGGCGATATAGAAACCATGCGGACTTACTACGCTAACATGCAGCTCTACATGAATTACCTTACCAGCCGAGTGGAAGGGAACCTCATCGAATACGGCTTGGGCGATTGGGAAACCCCGGAGACATCGGCCCAGAGCGTTCCGCCGTCCGTGGTATCCACTTACGGCTACTACCGTGCAGCCCAGACGATGAGCCGCGTCGCCGCCGTGCTGGGTTATAACGACGACTCCGCCAGTTATGCCGCTCTGGTTGCGAATATCGCCTCTTCCTTCAACGCGGCCTTTCTGGACCGCACAAACCACACGTATTACGGCGGGCAGCAAGCGGCTGACGCCTTCGCGCTCGATATGGCGATCGTGCCCGAGGATCAGCACCAGGCCGTCCTCGACCACCTCATCGCAAGCATTCGTTCGGCGGGCAATCATGCGGTAGTGGGAGTAGTAGGGCTCCAGGCGTTAATTCGCGTCCTTGCCGGCGCCGGGAGGGACGATGTGATCTACGACATCGCCAAGGAGACGACCTACCCCAGCTACGGATACGAGATCGTCAACGGCGCAACTTCTCTGACGGAAACCTGGCAGATGGACGCAAATGCGTCCTTCAACCACATGATGTTCGGCTCGATGGACGAGTGGTTTACATCGGGGCTGGGGGGGAATCCAGCAGGCGCCGGGATCGGCCGGATACGCGAAGCTCGTGATCAAGCCGGCCTTCATCGGCGAGCTTTCGGAAGTCAACGCTACGTACCAGACGCCGAACGGCCTGGTTACTAGCGAATGGACCAGGGATGGGCGCGGCGGGCTGCATCTCTGGGTGACAATACCGGGCAACACCACGGCGGCCGTCTGGGTTCCAACGGCGGACAGCGCCCCAGTCAGCGGGCCTTTCGGCGTGCGCTCGGAGGAGCGCCGGCAGAACTACACAATTTATGATGTCGGACCGGGCAGCTACGAGTTCAACTCAAGTTGCCGCCAATGCCCGAGCGACGAGCGTATTCCAGTTCATAGGGAGTTCAGCCTTGAGCGGTTTCGTTATATGGTGTTTCGTTTTGGGACCCGCTCGCGCTGACGGTAGCGGCCAGCGCCCTCGCGATCTGCGCCCTGAAAGGCGGCTACTTCTTCGAATTCCGGCGTCGCTGCTTTCAGCCGCTCGTAAAGGGGGTACGAGAACATCCCCCACCGGTCTTGCGGTCCGCCCTCCACGCGGCAATCGTCGCCGTCGCCGATACGATAAAGAAGCGAGGGATCCGAAACCGGCAGGGAACGCAGCATGACCGCGTGGATCAACGTGCCGATCGCGGTGGTTCCGCCAATGCCCAAACCCAGCGTCAGTACGGCGGAGGATGTAAGCACCGGCGACAGGCGGAACTGCCGCAGGGTGTAGCGTAAGCTTGCAAGCAGATTCTGCATTCGAGTGTCCCTGGTTCTACGAAGCCGGCGCCGTCAATGTCGCCCCAGGAAAAGGCTACGCAACAATCTCGGTTTTCTTGCCAGGACGTCATGGGTCGTGGAAAAGTGGCTCGGAACACGCGTTATTCGCTATTGGACACTGTTTTGAGGCAAGGCGGAGGCTCAGCTTCACGGCTTCCCCGGCCGATGGGTGACGGAGCGACGCTACGCGGACCGAGGGTGTAAATTAAACTGTGTAAACGGCCATCGGATAGAGCAGACTAGGAGAACCGATGGCAACCGACC
>JBAVIH010000390.1:0-6311 GCA_049686695.1 Bryobacteraceae bacterium
CCGGCCTCTGAGTCGGCGCTCGGGTCGCGTCCCCGCGGAGCCCTACCCTCCGCTCAGGTGCAACCAGTGTAGCCGAAAACCATCAACCAACCGAAAGCCGTTTACACAAAACTCTTGACACTGCCGAGATGGCGCGGATTCTCTTTCCACGAACCTGCATCAACCGTAAATTCCAGCCCTTCAACTACGTTAGCCGCTTCCTGATGCGGCCTGATTCCCTGACGGTCTATGTCAGCGAGAAGCCGGATGCAACAGTTCTCTACCGTCTCGGCAAGGATCTCAGCTTGTTGGGTGCCGAATTCGAATTCCAGTTCCGGGTTCTCCATGCGCAGTTGGCGTCCACCGGTCAGCTCGACCATTCGCTGAGTCCGGAGGAAGAGGCCCAGTTGCGCAGCATCCGCTACCTGCCGGTTCAACCTTCGCAAGGGGCCCTGGCCAAGCGGCAGTGAACCCAGCCGATCACAACGGGTGGTTGTGGAAATTCTATCTCCGACAGGATCCTGGACTGTGTGGCTTGTTCTGCCGGGAGAGCTCTTACGCCGCCACCCGGGCTGCGATCACGCGCGGAATTCCGGCCAGATCCGGGGTAACTTCGATCTCCGGCCAGCCGGCCAGCAGAGCGCGCACTCCGGCTTCGCAGCCGAAACCCAGCTCCATGACGATCCAGCCGCCGGGGCGCAACACGCGGGGCGCGCCCGCCACGATGCGGCTGTAGATCTCAAACCCGCTGGGGCCGGCGAAAAGCGCGGCGTGCGGCTCGAAATCGCGGACCTCACGCTGGAGGCCGTCGCGCTGGGCGAGCGGCACATAAGGCGGGTTGGAGACGATCAGGCTCATGCTGCCCGCCGCGATAGCGCCGGCCACATCGCCAACCACGATGTGCACGCGCGCCCCCAGAGCTAGCGCATTCCGTGCGGCGACTGCGGCTGCGGCGGGCGAGATCTCGGTGGCCCAGGTTTCCGCGCCGGTCTCGAGCGCGAGCGTCACCGCCAACGCGCCCGAGCCCGTGCCGATGTCGAGAATGCGGGGCGGCCCGGCACCCGGGTCTTCGGCCGGTTGAAGCCGTTCTGCAGGCGGGTTGACAGACGAAAGCGTCTGTCCCACTTTGCTCACTTTGCCGGGTGGGGCAGGCGCTTCCGCCTGCCAATGCCGCAGCGCGACCTCGACCACGTGCTCGGTTTCGGGACGCGGAATGAGCACGTCGGGCGTCACACGGAATTCGCGGCCGTAGAACTCCTGGCGTCTGGTGATGTACTGGGTGGGCATGCCTTGCAGGCGCTGGTGCAGGTAACGCCCGTAGTGCAACCACTCCAGCTCTGCCAGTTCCTGTTCACCGTGGGCGTAGAGAAATACGCGCTCGCGGCCGAGCGCGTGCGCGAGCAGCACCTCAGCCGTCAGCCGCGGCACGGCAATGCCCGCGTCTTCCAGCAGGCGCGTGCCCTGCAGGAGTGCCGTGTGGAGGGTCATGGAACCTCGCGCCGCCCGCGCCCTTCAGTCCGCCGCGGCCCCGTTGGGATCGCCTTCGTGTTTGAGCTTTTCGGTCTGGTAATACGCGGTCAGCGCGTCGATGATATCGTCCAGCTTGCCTTCCATCACGAAATTGAGCTGGTGCAGGGTGAGGCCGATGCGGTGGTCGGTGACGCGGTTCTGCGGGAAGTTGTAGGTGCGGATCTTCTCGCTGCGATCGCCCGAGCCTACCATGCTGCGCCGCTCCGCGCCGAGTGCCGCCTGCTGCTTCTCCAGCTCCATTTCGTAGAGCCGCGAGCGCAGCACGCGCTCCGCCTTGGCGCGGTTCTTGATCTGCGATTTTTCGTCCTGGCACGAAACTACCAGGCCCGTGGGCAGGTGGGTGATGCGCACGGCCGAGTAAGTGGTGTTCACCGACTGGCCGCCGGGGCCGGAGCTGCAGAAGGTGTCGATGCGGATATCCTTGGGATCGATCTTGACCTCGACCTCGTCGGCTTCGGGCAGCACGGCGACGGTGATGGCCGAGGTGTGAACGCGGCCCTGCTGCTCGGTGACCGGTACCCTCTGCACGCGGTGCACGCCGCTCTCGTACTTCAGCCTGCTGTAGACCTTGTTGCCGCTCACCAGGGCGATCACTTCCTTCAAGCCGCCCACCGACGATTCGCTGACCGAAGTCACTTCGATCTTCCAGGGCCGCGTTTCCGCATAGCGCGAGTACATGCGAAAGATCTCGGCTGCGAACAGAGTGGCTTCGTCGCCGCCGGTGCCGGCGCGGATTTCGAGCACCACGTTCTTCTCGTCGTTCGGGTCCTTGGGCAGCAGCAGCACCCTGAGCTCTTCTTCGATGCGCTTGAGTTCGGGTTCCAGGCGCGCCGCTTCCTCTTCGGCCATGGCGCGCAACTCCGGGTCGCGCTCCTCCAGCATGCCACGCGCCTGCTTCAGGCTGTCCTCGGCTTTCTTCCATTCGCGGAACACGGCCACCACTTCGGCCACGTCGCTATGCGCCTTGGTGACTTTGCGGTATTGATCGGAATCGGCGATCACGGACGGATCGGCCATTTGCGCGTTCAGTTCGTCAAAACGCTTTTCAAGCTGTTCGAGTCTCTGGATGAATTGCATGGCGGAATTAGCCGATGACCAGCTCGCCGCCCTGCGATTTTTCGAGCGCCATGGCGCCTTCGAGAGCGTGGATGGCCACGGCGGCCTGGTCGTCGGCGGGCGGCTCGGTGGTGATGCGCTGCAACCACAGGCCCGGCGCGGCGACCACCGCCAGCAGCGAATCGCGCCGCCGCGCGGCGAAGCGGATCACCTCGTAGCTCAAGCCGATAATCAGCGGCAGCAGTGCCAGGCGGCTGACGAACTTGGCCGCGAAGCCGTCGAACGGAATCAGCGCATAGACAGGCACCGCGACGAACATCAGCATCATCAGAAAACTGGTGCCGCAGCGCGGATGGAAGGTGGTGAATTGCTGGGCGCGCTCCACCGTCACCGGCTCGCCGGACTCGAAGTTGAAAACCACTTTGTGCTCCGCGCCGTGGTACTCGAAAACCCGGCGCATGTCGCGGAAACGCGACACCGCGTATAGAAACGCCACCAGAATCGCCACGCGGATGATTCCCTCCACCAGGTTGAAAGGGATGCGTCCGGCGACCACGGGGTATACTTTGCCCAGCTTGGTGGCCAACAGCAGCGGCATGAACTTATACAGGAAAATCATGAACGCGACCGAGAACAACAGGTTGCCGGTGATTACCCAGCCGGGCATTTCCTTGGGCGGTTTGCTTTCGGTGGAAGGCGGCTGCATGTCCGCGAGCGCCTGGTCGGTGGAGAATCTCAGCGCCCCATAGCCGAGTTTGAGCGCCTGGTAGAGCGTTCCCAGCCCGCGGAAGATCGGCAGCTTGAAGATCTTGTGCCGCTCGGAAAGGCGCGGCAACGGCTTTTCGTCGGTGACGATGCTGCCATCCTGCCGGCGCACCGCCACGCAGTAACTGTGCGGGGCGCGCATCATCACGCCTTCCATTACGGCCTGCCCGCCGACCAGCGTTTCCTCGCCGCTTTCGAGGATCGGCAGCATCTGGCTGTGCAGGAAAAGACGGAGCAGCGCGCGGGGAGACACAGAAAGATTCACTCTTTCTCCAATTATACAGGACCGCGGGCCGTCGCCGCTCCGCGCGCCGCGCCCTATTCCTCTTTCTCCACCAGTTCCCACAGGCCGCGGCCGCAGAAGTTGGGGCATTCGGGCAGTTTTTCGCCTTCGGCGAAACGCGCGGGCGTCTTGCAGACGCTGCACCAATAGATCCCGGTGACGGGCGCCGCGGCGCCTGGTTTATGGTTCATCGGATTCGGTTCCTTTCGTGGTTGCCGGGTTCAGCACCCAATCGACCATCTGCTCCATGCGGTCGACTTTCAGATCGGGCGGCGTGCCGTCGAGCGTCTCGGGCTGAAAGCCATAGGTTACGCCACAGCAAGCTATCCGGGCGTTGCGCGCGGTTTCCACGTCGACCGAACTGTCGCCCACCATCAGCGTGCGGCCGCGGCTTACCTCGGCCTGTTCCATCAGCACTTCGATGCCTACGGGATTCGGCTTCTTGAACTCGAAGCTGTTGCCTCCATAGACGCGGAAGAAATGATGCGCGACGCCGAGACCCTCCACGATGGCCTGGCTCACGCGCACCGGCTTATTGGTGAGCACGGCCATCCGCTTCCCGGCTCCGGTAAGACGGTCGAGCGACTCGCGCACGCCGGGATAGAGGGTGGTGAAATCGAGATCGTGCTCGCGGTAGTATTCGAGAAAATACTCGAGCGCTTCCTGGACTTCCGCCTCCACCGCCTGGTCGCCCAAGGCGCGGCGGATCAGCACCGCGGCGCCGTTGCCGACGTAGGAATAGACCCGCTCGTTCTCGAGCGCCGCCATCCCCATGTGCCGGCGCGTGGCGTTGACGGCGTTGGCCAGATCCAGGCGCGAATCGATGAGCGTCCCGTCGAGGTCAAAGATCAGCAGGTCGAACACTAGTGTCCCGTCCCGTGAAAGAGCCGACAATCTGCGCAGGGGCGCGACCAGGGGGTCGCGCGCGGACGGGGGCGTCCACCCCACTTTGCTTCAGTTGCCAGTTGGATAGGTTTTCGCAAGACAGGATATTAGGCTGCGCCGGCCCTCCGCCTGCGCGCCGGCAATGCGCGGCTGGCGGGCTTGCGCCGCGAGCGGCCGCGATAGTTTTCGAGGCCGTATTCCAGGGCCTTGCGCTGCAACGTGTTGCGGTGGATGCCCAACTGCTTGCTGGCCGCCGACTGATTGCCTTTGCTCTGCCCGAGCGCCGCTTCGATCATGCTCCGTTCCAGGAGCACGACCGCATCCGTCAGAAAAACGCCTCCGTTCAACAGTCGAGCCACCAAACCGTCAAATTCGTTTTTCATTTCTTGTCCTTTTGCGCGTCGGGCCTCGTTACATGCTGCCGGGCGTTTGCCCAGGCTTGCTTGACCTGCCCGTATGCCTTGCGAAAACCTTCCTTGAACTCGTGGGGAGCCATGTCCGCGGCCAGGTTTGCCGCGCCCACCAGGTAAGGGGCAAGGCGGGAATTCTCGACTGCGGGCGGGGGCGTGTCGCCGTGCGAAAACGCCATCAGGCCGGAGACCACCACCACCGCGATCAGGGCAGCGCGCAATGCGCCGAAGCCCGCACCCAGAAGGTGATCGAAAAAAGAAAGCCCGGTCACCTTCAGAAACCTGCCCACCACAAAACTCACCAGGGCGCCAACCAGCAGCACGCCGCAGAACACCAGGATGAAGCCGGCGAAATGCGCCGCCTGCGGCGACTTCAGGTGAGGCTCCAGAAAGCTGCCCGCCCAGCCGTAAAACCACAACCCCAAAACGAACCCCAGCACCAGCGCGACCAGTTCGATGACTTCCCGCGTAAAGCCCCGGCGGAAAGCGGCGGCCACCGAAACGGCCAGAATCAGCCCCAGCACCACATCCAGCCAATTCATAGTTGATGGCCCGTGAGCGCCTGGTAAGCCTGCCGGTATTTTTCGCCGGTCTTCGCCGCCACTTCCTCCGGCAGCGGGGGAGCCGGCGGCTGCTTGTTCCAGTGAATCGATTCCAGGTAGTCGCGCACGAATTGCTTGTCGAAAGAAAACTGCGGGCCGCCGGCCGAATACGTGTCGGCCGGCCAGAAACGCGAGGAATCCGGCGTCAGAACCTCGTCGCCGAGCACGAGCGTGTCGCCCACGAAGCCGAATTCGAACTTGGTGTCGGCGATGATGATGCCGCGCGATTCGGCGTAGCGGGCCGCGCGCGAGTAGATTTCGAGCGTCAGATCGCGCAGTCGCTTGGCGAGGTCCTCGCCTATAACCGAGGCAGCCTGCGCGAACGAAATGTTTTCGTCGTGTCCCGCCTGCGCCTTGGTGGATGGAGTGAAAATCGGCTCGGGCAGTTTGTCGCTTTCGCGCAGGCCCGCCGGAAGCGGAATGCCGCACACGGTTCCGCGCTGCCGGTATTCTTTCCAGCCGGAGCCGGAAAGATAGCCCCGCGCCACGCATTCGATGTCGATCATTTTGGCGCGCTTCACCAGCATGGAGCGGCCCTCGAGTTGATCGCGAAACGCGCCGAGCGCCGCCGGGTACTCGTCCACCTGCGCCGTCAGAAAATGCGTCGGCGTCAGGTCGCGCAGGAAGTCGAACCAGAAAATCGAAAGCTGGGTCAGGACCTTGCCCTTGTCCGGGATGCCGGTGGGAAGGATGTAGTCGAACGCCGAGATGCGGTCGGTGGCGACAATCAGAAGCTGCTCGCCAACGCGATAAACATCGCGCACTTTGCCGCAGGCATGAAGTTCGATGCCGGGAAGTTTG
>JBAVIH010000391.1:0-3819 GCA_049686695.1 Bryobacteraceae bacterium
GCGCGGCAACCTGGGCGGCGGCGCCGGCCAGAGTCAACTGTCTGAGGAAGGTGCGGCGCTTGGTGGGCATTCACGTCTAGATTAGTCCCGGACGGGGCGGCCAGGGAAGGGGCAGTTCTCCACCGGGAACCTTCTCGAATCGACAGGCGGCAGCCAACCTACTTTCCACCCCCGCTGGTACAGGCGATGCTGAAATCGGCGTTGTTGGAACCTTGCGTCGGAATATCGTGATTGCCCGAGGCGTCCGCCCCAATCGCCTCCAGGATGGCTGAACCGCCCATCCCATTGCCGTATTTAGGCTGCAAGGTGATCACGTGGGTGACGGTTTTGGTCCCCGCGGCACTGAAGGTAATGGTTTCTCCCGGATCGAGCTGGCCGGCGCCGAATTGGTAGAACACGGTTCCCGGCCCATCCGTGGTGATAGTCCCAACCATCTTGATGTGCGCCGGGCAGGGGCCGGTATAGCTGGGGATCTTCTGGAGCGTGAGGGCGGTGACGTTGGTGCTGGGCTTTGCGCTGGCCTGGGCCAGTTGGGCGGAGGCGCAACCTGCCGGAAGGGCGAACGCAGAAGCCGGAGGCCTGGCAAGGCTGAGTTGCTTCACCTCGATCACCGTCATCGCCTTGCCGTCGGGTCCGGTGGCGACGATTTTGACCGGGAAACCGCCGTTTTGCGCAATCCAGATCTTACCGTTGCCGTGGGCGGAAGTCACCTCGAGAACCTTGGTGGCGATTCCGTTCACGGTATCCGTGCCGATCTGCTTCGGCTGTACACCGCTGGTCAATTCCTTCATCAAAGCGTCGGAGCCGCTGATCACGTCGAACTCCGGGGGCGCGGCCGGGTCGGTGTACTCCTGGACTCCGCAGGGCACGGCAGGGTCGCTCAAGACCTTGGTATATAGCTTATGGGCCTGAAAGTCGTAGAGGAGGTGGCCGTGATATTCTTTGGCGCGCCCCGGCCCGACCGGCAGGATCTGGTCCACCACTTCTTTGGCGCCATCGCGGCTGATCCTCACCACGCTGGGACCCATCAGCGCGAATCCGGGATCTTCCGTGAGTGAGTAAGCCTGTGGGGCGGGGCCTTGGGCACGCAAACGCGAGATCCCCCACCCGGAAGTCACCGTCAGAACGGCAAGCAAAACGATAAACCGTCGTCGCATCGTATCCTCCAAAACCCTGAAAAACTTTGGAACGCTTCTGGGATGGCTCTGGCCTGCCGACGCCGGCGGCCGGAACCCCGAAACCGCCGGTCAGAGTATTCGCTCTTCGCCGGTGGCATCGGGCAGAGCACCCATTGGTTGATCTTCTCATGATCGGGCGACTGCCGGATGGTCAAGCGGCGGAGGGAATCGGCCCCAAACTATCGCGCTGATTGCGGTATGATACTCCAGTCCCCACTAGGGCTACAACAGAATCGAATCGAGCGGACCATGATCCAGATGTTTGGCAGATATACGGTGGTAGGCCAACTGGGACGAGGCGCCATGGGTGTGGTCTACCTCGCCACGGACCCGATGCTGCACCGGCAGGTGGCGATCAAGACGGTGGACCTGGAGGTCGACGATCCCAAAGAACGCGAGTTTCTGCGCGACCGTTTGCTGCGGGATGCGCGCGCCGCGGCGTTGCTCAAACATCCCAACATCGTCAGCGTTCACGACGTTTTCGAAGACGGCGGACGGGCCTACGTGGTGATGGAGTACGTGGAAGGCGAAAGCCTGTCGGCGCGGCTCAGGACCAATCCGCTGCCGGACGCGGCAACCACCATCAGCGTGCTGCGCCAGATGGCGGAAGCGCTGGACTATACTCACGCCCGCGGCGTGATCCATCGCGACATCAAACCGGCCAACGTCATGATCGACACCGCCGGAATCGCCAAGATCATGGATTTCGGCATCGCACGGATCAGCGACACACGCACGTGTACGCCCACCGGAATGGTGATCGGAACCGTAGAGTACATGGCGCCGGAACAGATTCGCGGCGAGGCGATCGACGGGCGGGCGGATCAGTTCGCTCTCGCCGTGGTGGCGTACCAGATGCTGACCGGCAGCACGCTGTTCGGTCCCCACACCATAGCCACCCTGACTTATAAGATCGTCAATGAGGCGCCGCAGCCGCCGTGCACGCGAAATCCCGCTCTCCCCGGAGGGGTGGACGCCGTGCTGGAGAAGGCCCTTGCCAAAACAGCTTCCGATCGTTTTGTCAATTGTTGCGAGTTCGTGGATGCGCTTGCACAGGCCCTCTCGGGCGCCCCGGCGGCTCCGGTTGGCCCGGCGCCGGTGGCGATGGTCCAGCCTACCCAGCCAGTGATACCCATTCCAGAACCTGCGAAGCCTGCCGGGCGTTCCCGGTGGTTCGTGCTGGCTGCCGCGATCGCGGTGTTGATTCTGGGCGGTGCTCTGGCCGTTTGGAAGCCATGGAATCGCACTTCGCCGCCGCCGGAGCCGGTGGCTGCCGTCAGGCCTGCGGCCGCGGAGCCGGTCACCACTCCCGAACCGGCAGCCCAACCCCAGCCACAACTCCCCGAGGTCAAACCGGCCAAGACCGTTTCAACCCCGCCGGCCGTTTCGACACCGCCGAAGGCATTGCCCCCACCGGCGGCTCCGAAGGCTGTCGAGCCCGCCGAAGCAACCGAGGAAGTGGAACCGCTATCCCCGCCGCCGCCGCAGACCGGTGGCAATGCAGCGCCGTTCGAAACGGCCCTTCAGCGCGGCCATGAGCAGATAAAGAGCAGGGACTATCCCGGCGCCATTCAGTCCTTCACGAAAGCCATCGCGCTCCGTCGCAATTACGCCCCAGCCTACTTCAGCCGGGGAGCCGCTCACCAGGACCTGGAGGAGAACGAAATGGCCATCCAGGATTATTCGGAGGCCATTCGCCTCGCTCCGAACATGGCCCCCGCCTATGCCGCTCGCGGGGTCTGCCTGGTTCGTCTGCACCGGGACCAAGAGGCATGGGTCGATTTCGAGCGAGCCCTGGAATTGAAGCCCGGCATGGCGTCGGCATTGAACGGGCGCGGCGTCATCTCCTTCCGGCGCAAACAATATCGCATGGCCCTGGCGGACTTCGACGGCGCCATTCAAAGGAACCCTCGTTTCGTCCAGGCCTACCTGAATCGCGCCCGCGCCAGAGAAGCGGCCGGCGATTTCCGGGGCGCCGCCGCCGACAGGCAGCGCGAAGCGGAGTTGCGCAAGCGGTAGCAAGCTCCCCGCCGCGCTGTTCCCCGCAGCCCGGCGCGGGATCCCCGTTGCGCGTAACCATGGAAAGCGATACGACCCGATACAGGCAGCTCATGGACGCCACGGGGCGATTTCGGCGTGTCCGGACTCACGCGGACTCCAGGACTCCGCACTGGCGACTGCTGCGTGGCGTTCTCTCCCGCGCGCGGTTGGGGCTGCTCCAATTGTCTGCCAAAGGGGACAACAATCGGTTCCCTTGTTCGGTAGCGGTCTTCTCGTGGATTGGGCGCTTCGTCCAGTTGACGTGGACGGACCTCGCAGGATCTTTGCCAGGACGCTCCAGTCGGGCTTTCTCCGAGTCGCCGACGATACGCCCGGTGCAAGCAAACACTGCGGCGTCACTCGTTCCCAAATCGTGAACTGTTTCCGGGCCGTCAGCTACCGAGTGAGCGGTCGGGATCTTAGATTCGCGTGTCAAGCACTTTGAGACACCCGGGGAACGGGGCGCCGCGCCCAACGGCAGTGTCAAGAGTTTTGTGTAAACGGCTTTCGGTTGGTTGATGGTTTTCGGCTACACTGGTTGCACCTGAGCGGAGGGTAGGGCTCCGCGGGGACGCGACCCGAGCGCCGACTCAGAGGCCGG
>JBAVIH010000392.1:0-9944 GCA_049686695.1 Bryobacteraceae bacterium
GCACCGCCGTGGTCGGCGCAACCACGATGACCTTCGCCACCATCGTTTCGCTCACCCACGGCCTGCAGCCGCAGTACATCGTGAACCTGTCGCTGATGCACGCGCCCTTCCTGCTCGGCATCATCGCGGGCGGCGCGGTCATCTATTGGTTTACCGGCGCCAGCGCGCAGGCGGTGACCACCGGCGCTTATCGCGCGGTCGAATTCATCAAGCGAAACATCAACCTGGAGAGTAGCGAGAAGGCCTCCGTCGCGGATTCGAAAAGGGTGGTCGCGATCTGCACGCAGTACGCGCAGAAGGGCATGCTGAATATCTTCCTGACGGTGTTCTTCGCCACCCTGGCGTTCGCCTTCATCGAGCCCTTCTTCTTCGTCGGCTACCTGATCTCGATCGCGCTGTTCGGCCTCTACCAGGCCATTTTCATGGCTAACGCCGGCGGCGCCTGGGACAATGCCAAGAAGGTGGTGGAAACCGAACTGCGCGCCAAAGGAACGCCGCTTCACGACGCCTGCGTGGTCGGCGACACCGTAGGCGATCCATTCAAGGATACCTGCTCGGTGGCTTTGAACCCGATCATCAAGTTCACCACCCTGTTCGGCTTGCTGGCCGTATCGCTGGCAGTGGATGTCGGCAACAAGCAAGGCCACATTCTGACCACGGTGCTATCGGCCGTCTTCTTCGTGGTTTCGGCGTTCTTCGTCTACCGCAGCTTCTACGGCATGCGGATCGAAAGCGAAGCCAAGCAGCAGTAATCGCGCCGCTCGCTGGTGGCCGCGGCTTCGGGAACGCTCGGAGCCGTGGCCGGCCGGGAGCGGTGTATAGCCTGTTGGCGGGCGAAAGCGTCTGCCCCACTGCCTCGAAGCGTCTTTGGCATCGGCCTGGGACGAGCCGGCTACGGAGCCGTCCCCAGGCACCACGCCGTGTCTACTTTCCCCAAACTGCTTTCGAGCGCGTAGTTGCCTGCCGCAATCACGGCGCATTCGCGGGAACGCATCAGCGCGGCCAGCGATCGCTCCGTGAAATAGTTGACGTGCTCGTGCATCATGAACAGGCTGGCGGGACGAACCACCGATAGAGCCAACGCGGGCCGCATCAAAGCCACGACGCCGATCTGGGCGATCCGCCTGGCGATCCTGGACAGCCCGAACGGCGATTCGCAGGGCACTTCCAGGAATACGAGGCCTCCGGCGGGAGACGCTTTCAGGATGTCTTCCAGCAAGCGGCGCGGGAACCCGACGTGCTCGAGCACGTGGCTGTTCACGATGAGATCGGCCTGGCTGCCCACCGGATCCGTGGTGGCGGTCACCCCTGCGGCGGCGGGCACTCCGGAAATGTCGTAGACGAAGGCCGCGGCCCCATCGACTAACCCGCACACCAAATCGCCATGGTCTCCGCCATAATCGAGGACGCGCCGGATCACCCGATTGCCGATGTGCTGGCGAAGCATCCCGCCAAGCACGCGGCGGCGGCGTTCGAAATAGTCCGCCGCGGCCAGCCCGGCATTGAATTTGGCGGTATACCAGGGTTCGGAGGACTGGCGCATGCGTCGATACTCCTCCGAGCGGTAGTTGGCATACAGGCGGCCCTCCTCGGCGGCGTCGAGGCGCGGGTTGTAGAAGGTAAACCCGCAGGCCGAGCAGCGGACGAGGTCGACGCAAAATGGAGGCCGGTCCCAAATCCGCCTGGCGAGAAACGGGGCCACCAAAGCTCGCTGGAGCCGCCGGATCCGGCCGTCGCAAATCACGCACTGGGGAGCGTCGATCATCGGCTCAGCCGCCCTTAAGGCCCGTCAAGAAACAACCTTACCATTCAGACGTGGCGCGCGCACTCGCGCGACGCATCGGTGCGTGCGCCACGCGGCCGGCCGGGATTTGGACGTGGCTATTCCCCGACGCGCCCCTACGCCAGCCTGGTGGCGCCGGTGAGGTAGCGGTCTATGCCCTGCGCGGCTTTGCGGCCTTCGGCGATGGCCCAAACCACCAGGGACTGGCCGCGGCGCATGTCGCCGGCGGCGAATACGCCGGGGACGCTCGACATGTAATTGTCGTCGGCGGCAACGTTGCCGCGAGCGTCCAGCGCCACGCCGAGCTGTTCGATCATGCCGTTCTTCACAGGACCGAGGAAGCCCATGGCCAGCAGCACCAGGTCGGCATCGATGGTGAACTCGCTCGCGGCGACGGCTTCGAACTTGGGTGGCGGGCCGACGCGCACGGCGTGGAGTTGCTTCACATGGCCGCGCTCGTCGCCGGTGAAACCGGTGGTGGCGACGCCCCAATCGCGCGTGCCGCCTTCTTCATGCGAAGTTTCGATGCGCAGTTGCATGGGCCACAGCGGCCAAGGGGTGGACGGAGAGCGGTCGTCGGGCGGCTTGGGCAGCAACTCGAACTGGGTGACCGAGAGCGCGCCCTGGCGATGACTCGTCCCCAGACAATCGGCGCCGGTGTCGCCGCCGCCGATGATGATCACCCGCTTGCCGGTAGCTAGAATAGCGTCGGAATCCGGAACCGTGTCGCCTTCGCAGCGCCGGTTCTGCTGCGGCAGGAACTCCATCGCGAAGTGAATGCCCTTCAGATTGCGGCCGGGCACGTCGAGGTCGCGCGGATGTTCGGCGCCGCCGGCCAGCAGGATGGCGTCGAACTGTTTGCGCAGATCCTCGACGGGGACATTGCCGCCCACCTGGGCGTTGATCTGGAATTCAACGCCTTCGCTGCGCATCTGCTCCATGCGCCGGTCAATCAGGTGCTTTTCCATTTTGAAGTTGGGGATACCGTAGCGCAGCAGGCCGCCGATGCGGTCGTTCTTTTCGAACACGGTGACGGCGTGGCCGGCGCGCGCGAGTTGCTGCGCGGCAGCCAATCCGGCGGGACCCGAACCGACCACGGCCACGCGCTTGCCGGTCTTTACCGCGGCAGGCTCCGGCAGGATAAAGCCCTCTTCAAAACCGCGATCGACGATGGAGCGTTCGATCTGCTTGATGGTCACCGGCGGCTCATTGATGCCGAGCACGCAGGAGGCCTCGCAGGGAGCCGGGCAAATGCGGCCGGTGAACTCGGGGAAGTTGTTGGTGGAGTGTAACTGCCGCACGGCGTCGCGCCAGCGGCCATGGTAGATGAAGTCGTTCCAATCGGGAATCAGGTTGGTGAGCGGGCAACCGGTGTGGCAGAAGGGAACCCCGCAATCCATGCAGCGAGCGGCCTGGCTGCGCAGGTTCGCCTCGGGGAAGGGACGATAGATTTCGAACCAGTCCTTGATGCGTTCGGCCGCCGGGCGGCGTTCGGCCACCTCGCGCGTAATTTCCATGAACCCGGTTGTTTTTCCCATCTCGACTCCGTTATCAAAATACACCGGCGGCAACGACCGCCGGCGCTACTGGCCGCCGGCTCACGCCACCGCGGCGGTCTCGCGGCGGATGCCCAGGACGCGTTTGTATTCGTGCGGGAAGACTTTGACGAACTTGGGCAACATCTGTTCCCAGTTTTCCAGTATCCACGTGCCGCGCGGGCTGGCGGTGCACTCGACGTGGCGATAAATCAGCCCATGCAGCAGGCCGGCATCGGCTTCGCTCACGGATTCCAGGTCCACGGCGGCGGTGTTGCAGCGCTTCTCGGCGAAATCGCCGTTCTCATCGAGAACGAAGGCGATGCCTCCGCTCATGCCGGCGGCGAAGTTGCGGCCGACTTTGCCCAGCACCACCACCAGGCCATTGGTCATGTACTCGCAGCCGTGATCGCCCAGTCCTTCCACCACGGCGGTGGCGCCGGAGTTGCGCACGGCGAAGCGCTCGCCGGCCATGCCGTTGAGAAACGCTTCCCCGCTGGTGGCGCCATACAGGGCCACGTTGCCGATGACGATGTTCTCTTCCGGCAGGAAGGTCGACGCGCGCGGCGGATAGACGATCAGCTTGCCGCCGGAAAGGCCCTTGCCGACGTAATCGTTGGCATCGCCCTCGAGCTCGAGCGTCACGCCATGGGCCAGAAATGCGCCGAAGCTCTGGCCGGCCGAACCGGTGAATTGAAAGTGGATGGTGCCGTCGGGCAAGCCGGCCGAACCGTGGCGGCGCGCGATTTCGCCCGAGAGCATGGCGCCCACGGTGCGGTGAATATTGCGGATGGGGAGCTTAATGACGATGGGCTCGCCGCCCTCGATTGTCTCGCGGGCGTGATCGATCAGCTTGTAATCGAGCGCCTGCTCGAGCCCGTGGTCCTGCGCCTGGACGCAGCGCCGGGCGACGCGCAGGGGCACCTGCGGATTGTACAAAAGCATCGACAGGTCGAGGCCCTTGGCCTTCCAGTGGTCCAGCGCCGCGCGCGTTTCCAGCATGTCCACGCGGCCCACCATTTCGTCGAAGGTGCGGAAGCCCATCTGCGCCATGTAGCCGCGAACCTGCTCGGCGAGATAGAAGAAGAAGTTGATCACGTGCTCGGGGGCGCCGCGGAATTTGGCGCGCAGCGCGGGGTCCTGGGTAGCCACGCCAACCGGGCAGGTGTTGAGGTGGCACTTGCGCATCATGATGCAGCCGAGAGCCACCAGCGGCGCGGTGGAGAAGCCGAACTCCTCGGCGCCGAGCAGGGCGGCGATGACCACGTCGCGGCCGGTCTGCAACTTGCCGTCGGTTTGCACGCGGATACGTCCGCGCAGATCGTTGAGCACCAGCACCTGGTGCGTTTCGGCCAGGCCGAGTTCCCAGGGTATGCCGGCATGGCGGATGCTGCTGAGCGGGGAAGCGCCGGTGCCGCCGGAATCGCCGGCGATCAGCACCACGTCGGCATGCGCCTTGGCCACGCCGGCCGCGACCGTGCCCACGCCAACCTCAGCCACCAGCTTGACCGCAATGCGCGCTTTCGGGTTGACGTTCTTGAGATCGTAAATCAACTGCGCCAGGTCTTCGATGGAATAGATGTCGTGGTGGGGCGGCGGAGAAATCAGGCCCACGCCGGGAATCGAGTGGCGCACGCGCGCGATGGTTTCATCCACCTTGTGGCCGGGAAGCTGGCCGCCTTCGCCAGGCTTGGCGCCCTGCGCCATCTTGATCTGCAGTTCGTCGGCGTTCACCAGGTAATTGACGGTGACGCCGAAGCGGCCGGAGGCCACCTGCTTGATGGCGGAGCGGCGCCCGTCGGCGAAGCGCTCTTCGTCCTCGCCACCCTCGCCGGTGTTCGACTTGCCGCCGATGCGGTTCATCGCCAGCGCCAGGGTTTCGTGGGCCTCTTTGGAAATGGAGCCGAACGACATGGCTCCGGTGGCGAAACGTTTGACGATGGAAGCTACCGGCTCGACCTCCTCGAGCGGAATCGGCTGGTCCGATTTCTTGATCTCGAGCAGCCCGCGCAGCGTGGTGAGCTGATGGTTCTGCCGATCGATCAGGTCCGTGTATTCCTGGAAGGTGGCGAAGCTTTCCTGCCGCACGGCGTGCTGCAGCTTGGCGATGGTCTGCGGATTAAAGAGGTGGTACTCCCCGCGCGCGCGATATTGATAGGTGCCGCCGATGGCGAGATCGGTATCGGATTCGTGCACAGGCTGAAAGGCGTGCTGGTGCTTGAGGATGGCTTCGCGCGCCAGAACATCCAGATCCACGCCCTCGATGCGCGAAACGGTGCCGGTGAAATAGCGATCCACCAGGCGCTTGGAGAGGCCGATGGCTTCGAACACCTGCGCGCCGCGATAGCTCTGCAAGGTGGAAATGCCCATCTTGGAAAACGTCTTGAGCAGTCCCTTGTTGACGGCCTTGATGAAATGGGCCACCGCTTTTTCCGGCTTCACGCCGGTGTCCTGAAGCTGGCCGGCCTGCAGGGTTTCCAGGGCCAGGTAGGGATTGACGGCGCTGGCGCCGTAACCGATCAGCAGCGCGAAGTGCATCACCTCGCGCGGCTCGCCGGATTCGATGATGAGCGCCACCTGCGTACGGGTTTCCTCCCGCACCAGGTGATTGTGAACGGCGGTGAGCGCGAGCAGGCTGGGAATCGGCGCGTAGTCCTGGTCCAGGCCGCGGTCGGAAAGAATCAGCAGCGTATAGCCGGACTGGATGGCGAGCGAAGCGCGGCGGCAGAGCTGATCGAGGGCGCGCTCCAGTCCGCGATTGCCGTCCTCGACGGCGAACAGCATGGGCAGCGTGGTGGCCAGGAAACTGCCCTGCGAAACGCGCCGCAGCCGCTCCAGGTCGCGGTTGGTGAGAATGGGATGCGGCAGTCGCAGGGTGTGGCAGTGCTGCGGGGTTTCGGCCAGAATGTTGCGCTCGGTGCCGATGTAGCTGATCAGCGACATCACCATCTCTTCGCGGATGGGGTCGATGGGCGGGTTGGTGACCTGGGCGAATAGCTGCTTGAAGTAGTTGAACAGCGGCTGTGGCTTGTCGGAGAGGCAGGCCAGCGGCGTATCGGCGCCCATCGAGCCGATCGGCTCCTCGCCCTTGGCGGCCATCGGGCCGAGGATCGTCTTCAAATCTTCGTCGGTGTAGCCGAAGGCGCGCTGCCGCAGCAGCAAGGTCCCCGGCTCGGTGCCATACTCGCGCGGCGGTTCGGGCAGTTCGTGAATGTGGACCTGATTTTCCTTGATCCAGAGCTGGTACGGGTTGCGGCCATACAGGCTGGCCTTGAGTTCCCGGTCCGAGATGATACGGCCGCCCACCGTATCCACCAGCAACATTTTTCCCGGCTGCAAGCGGCCCTTGAGTTTGACATCCTCGGGCTTGACGGGGAGCACGCCCGATTCCGAAGCCATGATGATGAGGTCGTCGTTGGTGACCAGGTAGCGCGCCGGGCGCAGGCCGTTGCGGTCCAGGGTGGCGCCGATCGAGCGGCCGTCGGTGAAGGCGATGGCGGCGGGGCCGTCCCACGGCTCCATCAGCGATGCGTGGTATTCGTAGAACGCGCGTTTCTGCGGGTTCATGTGCGGGTTGCCCGACCAGGCTTCGGGAATGAGCATGGCCATGGCGTGGGCGATGCCGCGTCCGGCCATCACCAGCAGCTCGAGCGCGTTGTCGAACGAAGCCGAATCGCTGCCGCCGGGCTGGATGATGGGGAACAGCTTCTTGATATTGGCGCCGAACAGGGGCGATTCCAGCACCGACTGGCGGGCGTGCATCCAGTTCACGTTACCGCGCAGCGTGTTGATTTCGCCGTTGTGGGCGATGAACCGGTAGGGGTGCGCCAGTTGCCAGGTGGGGAAGGTGTTGGTGGAAAAGCGCTGGTGCACCAGGCAGAGCGCGCTGATCACGTCGGGATCGCTCAGCTCGGGATAGAAGTTGGCGATTTGCGGCGCCAGCAGCAAGCCCTTGTAGACGATGGTGCGGCACGAGAAGGACGGCATGTAGAAGAAGCTCTTCTCGGGCAGGTCCGACTTGCCGACCTCGGTTTCGGCGCGCTTGCGGACCAGGTACAGTTTGCGCTCGAGCTGGTCCTCGTTCATCCCCTTGCCGCGGCCGACGAAGATCTGCTGGATGTAAGGCTGTGTGTTGCGCGCTTCGCGGCCGATGGCGGCGCCGTTAATGGGCGTGTCGCGCCAGCCGAGCACGGTGAGACCTTCCTCGGTGACGATGCGCTCCAGAATGCCTTCGCATTGCAGGCGGTCGTGGCGCTCCACCGGAAGGAACGTCATCCCCACTCCGTATTCGCCGGCGGCCGGCAGCGTGAAGCCGCGCTTGGCGCACTCGCGGGCGAAGAACTTGTGCGGGATCTGAATCAGCACCCCGGCGCCGTCGCCGGTTTCCGGATCGCAGCCGCAAGCGCCGCGGTGGGTCAGGTTGATCAGAACCTGAATGCCCTTGACGATAATGTCGTGCGATTTCTGGCCCTTGATATTGGCTACGAAGCCGATACCGCAGGAGTCGCGTTCTTGGGCCGGGTCATACAGGCCCTGTGATTGGGGTAGGCCGCGAGGCGTTACGGTGTCATTCATAAATTATCCCGATATCCTCCACGACTCCTGGAGGTAGTCTGCGCCACGACTGGGTGGAGTTTCGGCGGTTGCCTTTGTTCACAAGTTTACCAGCCCGGTTACTATTAGGCAATAGAAAATTGATTCGATTACAAAATTAGCACAGGTTATGATATGCTGGACCGGTGAGCTTCTGGGAGCTTCGACTTTTCAAAGAGATAGCCGCCACTGGCAGCATGAGCAAGGGAGCCAAGCTCTGCTGTGTAACCCAATCTGCGGCGAGCCAACACGTGCAGGAGGTGGAACGGCGCTTGGGAGCGCCCCTGCTGGATCGCTCGAACCGGCCGCTGGAACTGACGCCCGCCGGCAAGTTGTACGCCGATTTCTGCCGCGATGTGTTGCGGCAGGAAGACGAGTTTCAACTCGCGCTGGAGCGGCTGAAGCTGGAAGTGGAAAGCACCGTGCGAGTGGCGTCGATCTACTCGGTCGGGCTGTCCGAGATGAGCCGGCTGAGCGAAGAGTTTGCTGCCAGCCACCCCACCGCGCGCCTGGAAGTGGAATACATGCGGCCGGACAAAGTGTATGCCGCGGTGAACGGCGGCCAGGCGGACCTGGGGCTGGTGAGCTATCCGGAATCGAGCCGCGAGATTTCCGCGATTCCTTGGCGGGATGAAGAGATGCGGCTGGCCATGCCGCCGGAGCACGCGCTCGCCGGCAGCCGGCTTGTCCGGGCAGCCGACCTGGAGGGCATCGATTTCATCGGCTTCGACGAGGATCTCTCGATTCGCCGCGAGATCGACCGCTTCCTGCGCGCGCGGGGAGTGACGGTGCGAATGGTGATGCACTTCGACAACATCCAGATGATCAAGGAAGCCGTGGCGTTGGGATCGGGCGTCAGCATTCTGCCCGCGCGCAGCATGCATGCGGAGATCGAGCAAGGGCGGCTGGTAGCGGTGGGGCTGGAAGCGCCCGGGTTGGTGCGGCCGGTGGGGATCGTGCACCGGCGTCGCAAGAAATTCAACCGCGCCGCTCAGGCCTTTCTGGAACTGCTGCTTCCCGGCGGCGCGGAGCACGCCCGATTGGCTTGACCACTATCCGCGCCGCCCGCCACGCCGAGTGGGGCGCGCCCCGGGATATGATGAATGGCGATGATCGACCGCGAACAGGCCTGGAACATTCTGTGTGAGTTCACCAAATCGGAAGGCTTGCGCAAGCACGCGCTGGCCGTCGAGACTTGCGTCCTCGCGTACGCCAAGCGATTCGGCGGCAACCTCGAGCAGTGGCAAGTCACCGCGCTGTTGCACGACTTCGATTGGGAGATCCACCCCACGCTCGAAGGGCATCCGCAGCTCGGCGAGCCGCTGCTGGCCGAGCGCGGGGTGGACGAGCAAACGCGCCGCGCTATCCTCTCCCACGCCGGCCACACCGGCGTGCCGCGCACATCGCCGCTCGAAAAGACGCTCTACGCCTGCGACGAGCTGGCCGGCTTCATCACCGCGATTTCCTACGTCAAACCGCACCGCAGCGTATTCGAAGTGGACGTGGCCTCGGTGAAGAAGAAGATGAAGATCCTCTCGCACTTTTGCCCACACCCACAATGCCCATAAAATAAGGGTCTGGTAAGCCTACCTTCATCAGAATTTCCAACTGCCAAGCCGGTTTTTCTCCTAATGCAAGTCCCATCACGTTCCGTGCCCATTCGTCCGCTGTGGCCCTTCCCATTTCGGTGGCACCTAGAAGACCATCCGATGGCCCGGAAGCGAATACAGCGACTCCTAGCGATGCTGGCATGGCATACGTAAGGTTGATGCGCTCCACATGACGCAGCAAAATTTCCTTCTGTTCAGTCCGGGTGAGCTTGTTGAATCGTGCGAACTCCTTAGAAATTTTGGTGGACATTTTGTCAATGTCGGACTCGCTGAAAGTTTCAGCAAGCCGGGTTTCAGATTTCCGTAGCCGGTCCTTTGCGGCGGCGATTGCGGACAGCGTTTCCTTGATGTCTGAGGGTGTAAATTAAACTGTGTAAACGGCCATCGGATAGAGCAGACTAGGAGAACCGATGGCAACCGACC
>JBAVIH010000393.1:0-21103 GCA_049686695.1 Bryobacteraceae bacterium
TATTCGGTCCGCGGTCGCCATCGAACACGGCTTTGTGGTCCTGGGTGGCGGCCAGCGGCACCACGTCGCGCCCGTCGCACAGCGCAATGAAGCTGACTTCCTCGCCTTGCAGGAACTCTTCGATGACCAGCCGGCCGCGCAACGCGCCGAGCGCCGCTTCGGCCTCCGCCCGGTCCTGAGCCACCACCACGCCTTTGCCCGCCGCCAGGCCATCGGCCTTCAAGACCACCGGAAATCCGAAGCGGTCGAGCGCCCGGCGCGCATCCGTCTCGTTTTCGACGGTCACGAACGCCGCCGTCGGGATATTCAGTTGCACAAAGAAGTTCTTGGCGAAAACTTTGCTGCCTTCGAGTTGCGCCGCTTCCCGGTTTGGTCCGACGATGCGCCGGCCGGCCGCGCGGAACGCATCCACCACACCGGCCACCAGCGGAACTTCCGGCCCGACGACCGTGAGATCCGCGTCAACGGTTTCCGCCGCCGCCAGCAACTCCGCCGGTCCGGCGCCCTTCATTGCCAGGCATGTGGCGATGCCCGCCATGCCGGGGTTGCCGGGCGCCGCGAACACATCGGTCTCCGGCGACTGCGCCAGCTTCCACGCCAGCGCGTGCTCCCTGCCTCCACTGCCGATCACGAGAATTCTCATCTTGGTTGCACCATTAGAATGGTATCAATGCGCGAACGCTACGACGTCGTCGTCATCGGCGCCGGTCACGCCGGGTGTGAAGCCGCCCGCGCCGCCGCGCGAATGGGTCTGAAGACGGCCATCGTCACCATGAACCTGGACCTGATCGCGCAGATGTCCTGCAACCCGGCCATCGGCGGCATTGCCAAGGGTCACCTGGTGCGCGAGGTGGATGCGCTGGGCGGCGTGATGGGGGAAGTGGCCGACGCCGTGGGCATCCAGTTCCGGCTGCTCAATACCAGCCGCGGACCCGCCGTGTGGTCGCCGCGCGCTCAAATGGATAAGAAGCTGTACCGGGCTCGCATGCGCGAGGTCCTGGAGCGGGAACCGAATCTCCGCATCAAGCAAGCCGAGGTGGCCGCGCTCAATATCGATGCGGGCCGCGCCACGGGCGTCACCTTGCGCGATGGCCGCACGCTCGATTCGGGCGCCGTGATCGTCACCACCGGGACATTTCTGAATGGCCTGGCGCACGTGGGCGAAGCGCGCTACAGTTGCGGACGCAATGGCGAGGCGCCCTCGCGATTGTTGGGCGAGCAGTTGCGCGCGCTGGGCCTGGATTGGACCCGCCTCAAGACCGGCACGCCTCCCCGCCTGGACGGCCGCACCATCGACTGGTCGCAGTTCGAGCCCCAACCCGGCGATGCCGAACCCACGCCGTTCTCGTTTCTGACCGGGCGCATCGACCGCGCCCAGATCCAGTGCCACATCGGTTACACCACCGAAGAGACGCACCGCATTCTCCGCGAGGCCATTCCGCGCTCTCCTCTCTACAGCGGCCAGATTGAAGGAGTGGGTCCGCGCTACTGCCCTTCGATCGAGGATAAAATCGTCAAATTCCCCGACAAGCTGCGCCACCAGATCTTTCTCGAGCCGGAGGGTCTCGACACCAACGAGGTGTATGTCAATGGCATGTCCACCAGCATGCCCATCGACGTGCAGGTTGCCATGGTCGCGTCGGTTCCGGGGCTGGAGCATGCGGAGACGATCCGGCCCGGCTACGCGATTGAATATGACGCCATCGATCCGCGCCAGTTGGCGCACACGCTCGAAGTAAAGTCCATCGCCGGCCTTTACCTGGCGGGCCAGATCAATGGAACGTCTGGCTACGAGGAAGCGGCGTGCCAGGGCATCGTCGCCGGCATGAACGCGGCGGCGAAGCTGAGCGGGCGCGAGGCGGTGATCGTGGGCCGCTCGGAGGGCTATACCGGAATCCTGATCGACGACCTCATCACGAAGGGCGCCGACGAGCCGTACCGCATGTTCACCTCCCGCGCGGAGTTTCGCCTGCACCTCCGCATCGATAACGCCGACGCCCGCCTGACGCCGATGGGCCGGCGGGCGGGCCTGGTGACGGATGCGCGCTGGGACGCCTTCGAGCGCAAGCAGCGGCAGTACGGGCTGCTGAAAAAGGCGCTGGAGAACCACCGCCACGGGCAGTGGCTCAAGCGTCCCGAAGCGCGAATTGCGGAAATCAGTGGCTGGATTCGCGAGGTGCTGGGAGAAGATGCCATACCCGCCATGCTGACCACCGTCGAAACCGAAACCAAGTACAGCGGCTATATCGGCCAGCAGGAGCGCCAGATGGAGCGACTGAAGGCCGCCGAGCGCCGCCCGATTCCGGCGGACTTCGGCTTCGACGGCATCCCCGGTTTGTCCCGCGAGGTTCGCGACAAGCTCAAGCGCGTGCGTCCGGCGACCCTCGGCCAGGCCGCTCGCATCCCCGGCGTTACGCCCGCCGCGGTGGCCGTCCTCGATGTCTACCTGGGTCTCAGCCGTGTTTCGTGACCTGCTCCGCGACCGCCTGCGCGACATCGCGGATCCGACAGACGCGCAGGCCGAGGCGCTGGAATCCCATTACAGCCTGCTGGTTCTCTGGAACCGCACGCTCAATCTCACCGCCATTCGCGACCTGCCCGAGGCAGTGGAGCGCCACTATTGCGAATCCTTGTTCCTGGCGGCGCACTTACCCGCAGGCGAGCTGCGAATCGTCGATATAGGTTCGGGCGCGGGCTTCCCCGGTCTTCCAGTTGCGGTCTATCGCCCCGATTGCATGGTCACGCTGATTGAATCGCACCAACGCAAGGCGGTGTTCTTGAAAGAGGCGGCGCGCAGCCTGCCGAACGTCCGCGTGCTGGCGCGCCGCGCCGATCAGGCCGGGGAAGAGTTCGACCTGGCGATCTCCCGCGCCGTGAGTTATCGCGATCTATCTCCCAGCCTGAAGCTGCTGGCGCCTGCCGCCTATCTCCTGAGTGGACCCGAGAGCGCGCCTGGCGGGATGGGTTTCGCGTGGGAACCGCCCGTCCCGTTGCCTTGGGGAAAGCAGCGATACCTGAGGATAGGACGGCGGAGCTAGGTTGGAAGGCGGCTTATCCCCGCCGAAAATCGCCGGTTAGTCGTGTAAGACGATATTCAGCAACGAACTGTGGATCTTCAGGCCACCATTGTAGTCGATGAACCCGAGCTTGCGGAATCGGTTCATGAAAAAGCTGACTCTCGAGCGGGTGGTGCCAACGATGCCGGCCAGCGTCTCCTGACTGATCTTGGGAACGACCGTTTGGGGTGCGCCCCCATTCCCGAAATTCGCCAGCAAGAGCAGCACTCGCGCCAGCCTCTTCTCACTAGAGTTAAATAACTGGTCGACGAGATCCTCCTCGATCTTGATGTTGCGGGAGAGGAGGTGAGCCATGAACAGTTCCGCGAACTCCGGTTCCCCGTGGAGGAGCTGAAGCACCGCCGCCTTTTCGACCTTCATGACCGAACACTTCGACATCGCAATGGCGCTCGCCATCCGCACGAGCTGTCCCGCCAGGCATCCTTCGCCGCAGAAATCGCCATCCTTCAAAATGGCGACCACCGCTTCCTTTCCCTGCTTGGAGAGCACGCTAAGCTTGACCTCGCCCTTGGTGATATAGAAAACGGCGTCTGCCGGATCGCCCTGAGCGAAGATGTGGTCGTTGGCAAGGTAGTCGGCGAGGGTCCTGCCGCCGTTGGCCTTGGTCAGAAAGGTCTGCAAATCGAAGGGTGGTTTGGGTTTTCTTTTCGGTGTCATGCGCTGCCTCGTCAGGGCCGGAGCGCACCCGGAACCCGCCGATCCGGGTAGCAATTCCATGTATGTTATCGCACTTTTTTTCAATGAAATCAAGCGGTACCGGCGGCGAGAAGCCACGCAACCCAATCAGGTCCGATGCGGCGGGTGCGATGGCCCCTCAGCCACATGAGCAATATTGAACAGACGGCAGAATAATAACTTGATATGTTACATTTGCCACACGTGACATCGGCGAGCGGAACGGACTAGAGCCGGAGGGTCAGTTCGCATACCGGGGCGCCGCGTCTAGGGGATAGTCGTGGCTGATCGTGCATGGGTGTGAGTCCGCGCTCCGCAGGGTGAGCGGATTCATGCCCATGCTTCAAAAAGGCTCCGGAAAAGGCGGCTACCCAGAACGATGACGACCGAGTTGCCTGCCGGTCTCCCGGACCGGCGATCATCAAGGGCGCATCGGTCCGTCATCCTCGTCGCCGACGACGAACCACTCATTCGCAATCTCGTCACCTTGCTGATGCAGCGGGAGGGACATCTCGTTCTTTCCGCCGCCAATGGGCACGAGGGGCTGGAACTATCGCGTCAGTATCCCGGATCGATAGAGCTGGTAATCACCGACGTGCAGATGCCCCGGCTGAACGGCACCGACCTGTGCGCGCACTTGATCGTGGAGCGGCCGGGAATCAAGGTGTTGATGATGTCAGGCGCGGACATGGACGAAATCACCAGCCAAAATGCCAATTTGCCCTTCCTGCCGAAACCGTTCGACGGAAAAACTCTCGTAGCGAGAGTTCGGGCGATCCTGGCCGCTCCCGCTCCGCCGCCGAATCGCTGATTCGCTTCAGGCACACCCCCGGCGTCGCCACGTTCCCTTCGGGCAAGCTGTGGCACCTAAATTGCCAGTTCTCCGGCTACTGTTGCGTTTTGCAGCTGTCGGAGGCGCACAAGGGGGTTATTTCACCCACACTCGGGGGCATATGGCACAAATTGACGACGAACTGCGATCGCACCAATTCGCGTCCGGACTCACCCAGGGACAGGTCGCAAGCCTCGCGGCGCTCGCCCATCCGGTGGAATTCGAAGCGGATGAGTTGATTCTGCTGAACCGCCAGCGCTCCACCGCCTTTTACCTGGTGACATCGGGAAGCGTGGTGGTGGAGCTGTGCGCGCCGCAATACACGGTCACCGTGGATGCTCTGGGAGCCGGCCGGGTTTTCGGATGGTCGGCCCTGCTCGACCAGCACGACACGCTGTTCCAGGTGCGCGCCCGGGAGCGGACAACCGCGCTGCGCCTGGAAGGCAAGGATCTCAGGGAGTTGTGCCGCACCGACCCCGCCTTGGGAGCCGAGATCTTTCGGCGCACGCTGCAGGTAGTGGCCGGCCGGGTGAAAGCCACCGAACTGCGGTTTGCCGAAATGTGCGGCGTGCGCGTGGCGGGGCGCGGGTGAAACGTGGGGTGGACGCCCTCGTCCGCGGCGGGCCCCTGGCCGGCCCTTGGCCGCAACGAAAGCGCTTGGCTCTTGGTGCGAGGAGCGGGACGTGGGCGTACCGCGCGGACCAGGGGTCCGCCCCACTTCTCATTTGACAAGCCTTGTGTACGGTTTCTATCATAAAGACTCACAGTCGATCTAGTTCCGGCCGCCCTTCCGGGCCGCCGTTCGCTGCCCAAATGGCAATTACTGCGTCTTCTTCAGTCTGGGACACAACCGTATGATCAAGGTAGAAGGTCTCACCAAGCGATACGCCCGCACGGTCGCGGTGGACAACATTTCGTTCGAAGTCGAGAAGGGGCAAATCGTCGGCTTCCTGGGGCCCAATGGCGCCGGGAAGACCACCACCATGCGTGTGCTGACGTGCTTCCTGCCCCCCACGGAAGGCACGGCGACTGTCGCCGGCTTCGATGTTCAGGAGCACCCCATCGAAGTGAAAAGGCGGATCGGCTACCTGCCGGAATCGCCGCCCCTGTACCCCGAGATGGACGTCATCGGGTACCTGGAATTCGTTGGCAGGCTGAAGGGCATTTCGTCCGCCGACCTCAAGAAGCGGGTGGATGAGGTGCTGGAGCGCTGCGCCATCGGCGACGTGCGCGACAAGCTTATCGCCAAGCTTTCGAAAGGTTACCGGCAGCGCGTCGGCCTCGCGCAGGCCATCATCCACAACCCGGAAGTGCTGATCCTGGACGAGCCGACCTCGGGTCTCGATCCCAAGCAGATCATCGAGATCCGCGAGTTGCTGAAGTCTCTGGCCGGCAACCACACGATTATTCTCAGCACCCACATCCTGTCGGAAGTGGAGCACTCCTGCGAGCGGGTCATCATCATCAGCCAGGGCAAGCTGGTGGCTATCGATTCGGTGGCCAACCTCACCAACCGGCTGCGCGGCTCCGAATCGGTGTCGGTGGAAGTGGACGCCCCCGGCGGCGTTCCGGACCCGAGCGACGTGCAACAGCGCCTGGAGCAGGTGGCGGGCGTCAGGAGCGTGGTGATGAAGGGTTCCAAGGACGGCCGCCTGACATTCGAAGTGGAAAGCCTGCAGGGGCGCCAGATCCGCCCCGACCTGGCGCGCGGCGTGGTCAACGCCGGCTGGAACCTGAGTGAACTGCGGCCGGTCGGGCTCAGCCTGGAAGAGGTCTTCCTGCAACTGACGGCGGCCGAGAAAACCGGCGGCGCGCCCGCGGAAAGCGAGGCGGCAAAGCAATGAAGCTGATATTCCTGATTGCCAAGAAAGAATTCAAGAGTTACTTCACATCGCCCATCGCCTACCTGCTGATGGCATTTTTCGGGTTGATCTTCGGATTCGCGCTGTACACCGCGACCCGCGACGTGGTGCGGATGGGCTTCCAGGCGCAGATGATGGGCCAGTCGCAGCCGGTCAACCTGAACGACTACATCATCCGCCCGCTGCTGGGGTTCGCCAGCACCGTGTCGCTGTTCCTGATTCCGATGATCACCATGCGGTTGATCGCCGAGGAGAAGAAGACCGGCACCATCGAGCTGCTGCTCACCTCGCCGGTGAAGGACATCCAGATCATCCTCGGCAAATGGTTCGCGGCCGTGCTTCTGTACCTGTGCATCCTGGGCGTGTCGGCGATCGATATCGGCATGCTGTTCGCCTGGGGCAAGCCCGATTGGAGGCCGGTGCTGGTGGCGTACCTGGGGCTGATCCTGCAGGGCGGCTGCCTGCTGGCGATCGGCGAATTCATCTCAACGCTAACCAAGAACCAGATCATCGCCGGCGGCGTGACGTTTTTCGTCTGCCTGCTGCTGTGGGTGCTGAGCTGGGCGACCGCTTTCGATAGCGGCGCCCCGTCGCAGGTGGTCAACTACCTGTCCATCGTCACCCACTTCGAGAATTTCTCCAAAGGTGTGCTGGACTGCAAGGACGCAGTCTTCTATCTCTCCATGATTTTCTTCTCGTTGTTCATTACATCGCGATCCATGGAATCGCTGCGGTGGAGGAGCTGACATGGCGGCTAAATGGCTCAAAGCTCGACAAACCAGGTACGGCGCCTACGCCACGGTCTACACTCTGGTGGTCCTCGCCATCCTCGCGGCGGTGAATTTTCTTGTCCAACGCTACGACCAATCCTTCGACGCCACCAAGAACAAGCAGTACAGCCTTTCCGACCAGACCATCAAGATCGTCAAGGGGCTGAAGAACGACGTTCGCATGATTTATTTCGGCGAGAGCGGCAGCTTCCCGAATGCGCGCGATCTGCTGGAGCGGTACTCGTCTCTGTCGACCCGGCTGCGCGTGGATTACATCGATCCGAATAAGAAGCCGACGCTGGCCAAGGCCGCCGGTTTTCGTTCCGATTCGCCGGTGGTGGTGGAGAACGGAGCGCGCCACGAGGGCGCCAAGAGCCTGACCGAAGAGGAAATCACCGGCGCGCTGATCCGCGCGCTGAAGAGCGGCGAGCGCAACGTCTGCTTCCTGACCGGGGCGGGCGAACACTCGATCGACGATCAGGACCGCGAGGGCTTCGGGATTCTCAAGGCTCTGCTGGAGCACGACAACTACAAGTCGCGCGCGGTTTCGCTCAAGCCCGAAGCCGCGGCGCCCGACGCCGGCAAGAAAGTCGAGATCGGGCAGGCCGCGCCATCGGCGGCGCTCGAGGTGCCCAAGGATTGCACGGTGCTGGTCTCGGGCGGACCCACCGCCGACTACCCGGCGCCGGTGGTGGCGGCCATCAAGAGCTACGTGGAAGACGGCGGACGCGCCTACTTCATGTTCGACAACGTGCTCCGCATCGGCCGCACCGAACCGGCCGCTCCCAACGACGAACTGGCCAAGCTGCTCGAGAGCTGGGGCGTCACCGTCAACAAGGACCTGGTGCTCGATTTAGGCGGCCTGGGGCAAATCTTCGGCTTCGGCCCGGAGATCCCGGTGGTGTTGCAGTACGAATCGCATCCGATCACGCAGCCGCTTTCGCGCATTCCCACGGCGTTTCCGCTGACCCGGTCGCTCGAGATCAAGAGCGAAGGCAAGACCTCGGTGAGCAAACTGGTGGCAACCTCGGAGGACTCGCTGGGCACTTCCGAAATCGGACCGGGCGGCCAGGTGGATCCCAAGAAGGGCAAGAAGGGGCCGCTCACGCTGGTGGCCGCCGGCACTTACTCGGGGACCAAGCAGGGAAGATTCGTGGTGACCGGGACCTCGATTTGGGCGGTCAACAGCCTGGCCGGTTCGCGCCAGCTCGGCAACCGCGAGCTGTTCATGAACTCGATCAACTGGCTGGCTTCCGACGAGGATCTGATTTCGATTCGACCCAAGATGCCCGAGGATCAGCCGTTGAACCTGGGCGGGCAGCGCATGGCCATGCTGTTCTGGCTGAGCATCGTCATCTTTCCGCTGACGGTGGTGGCGTTCGGCCTGGCCACCTGGTGGAAACGGAGGTAAGCGATGAAGCCGACGGGACTGCTGGTGGCCGTCGCTATTTTGGCTGTGCTGGGCGGCGCCATCTGGTTCTCGAACAAGAAGCAGGCGCAGAAGGAAAAGGCGCCCGCGGACGCGAGCCCCAAGATCGTGTCGATTGCGGAAGCCCAGTTTCGCGAAATCCGCCTGCAGAAGGCCGGCGCCGAGCCGGTGGTTCTGCACCTCGACAAGGGCAAATGGGCGCTGACCGCGCCGCAGCCGCTTCCGGCCGATCCCGAAGCCGCGTCTTCCCTGGTTTCCGCGCTGTCTTCGGTGAGCGGCGACAAGACCATCGAAGAAAACGCCACGGATTTGGCCCCTTACGGCCTGGCTAGCCCGGCCCTGAAGGCGCAGGTGATCGAGACGGACGGCAAGCAGGTGGAGTTGGCGATTGGCGATGACACCCCGACCAACTCCGGCGTTTATGCCAAGGTGTCCGGCAACCCGCGCGTGTACATGGTGGCGAGCTACGTCAAGACCAGCCTCGATAAGACCGTCAACGACCTGCGCGACCGGCGGCTGCTGAACTTCAACCCCGAGAGGCTGACGCGCGTGAAACTGGCCGCCAAGGGGCCGGAGCCGGCGATCGAATTCGGCAGGAACGGGGGGAACGAGTGGGAGATCGTGGAACCGCGCCCGCTGCGCGCAGACGCCGGGCAATTGGAAACCCTGCTCGGCAAGCTGCGCGACACCAAGATGGATCTCGGCACATCCCCGGACGAGGCAGCCGGGAAGTTCACCGCTGCCGCCACGGTGGGGCTGGCCCAGGTCACCGGTGTTGACGGCTCGCAAACGCTGGAGATTCGCAAGGGCAAGGACAACAATTACTATGCCCGGAGCTCCCAGGTGGCGGGCGTGTACAAAATCGCATCCGATGCCGGCGAGGCGCTGAACAAGGGCCTGGACGATTTCCGCAACAAGAAGCTGTTCGATTTCGGCTTCGCCGATCCCAGCCGGCTCGAAATCAAGAACGGCGCCGGCGCTCCGGTGACTTACATCAGAACCACCGAAAAGTGGACCATGGGACCCAAGGCCGCGGATAATGCGAGCGTGCAGAACCTGATCGACAAGCTGCGCGATTTGACGGCCACCAAGTTCCTGGAGAAGGGCGGCGGCGAGCCGGTGTTCGAAGCGAGCGTCACCTCGAAAGGCAGCGCCAAAGTCGAACACGTGATCGTGAGCAAGCAGGGCGCCAAATATTCCGCGCAACGCGAGGGCGAGACGAGCATCTATGAATTGGATGCCCAGGCCGTGTCGGATCTCGAAAAAGCCGCCAGCGATGTAAAGGAAGCCGTGCCCGCGACACCGAAGAAGAAATAAGATCGAGCCACGGATGAACCTGGATCAACACGGTCGAGCCACGCATGAACACGAATGAACACGGATAAGAAGAGCAGGGCTTTTGGGTTTTGTCTTCTTATCCGTGTTCATTCGTGTTCATGAGCGGCCATCATTTTCATGAACGGTCTTCTCACCGACCTTTACGAACTCACCATGGCGGCCGGGTATTTCCAGGCCGGCAAGGCGGCGGAAATCGCCACCTTCGAATTCGGCATCCGCCGGCTGCCGCCGAACCGTAATTATGTCCTGGCGGCGGGGTTGCCGCAGGCGGTGGATTACCTGCTGAGCCTCGGCTTCGCTTCCGAAGAGATCGACTATCTGCACGGGTTGCCGCAGTTCGCTCATGCGCCGCGCGAGTTCTTCGACTACCTCCGCGATTTTCGTTTCACGGGCGACCTGTTTGCGGTGCCGGAAGGAACGCCGCTGTTCGCCGGCGAACCTCTGCTGACCATCCGCGCGCCGATCGTCGAAGCGCAATTGCCGGAAACGTACCTGCTCTCCGCGGTGAGTTTCCAGACCCTGGTCGCCAGCAAGGCGGCGCGGGTGGTGGCCGCGGCGGAGGGGAGATCGGTGATCGAATTCGGCACGCGTCGCGCGCACACGCCGGAAGCGGGCGTGCTGGGCGCTCGGGCGGCCTACCTGGGCGGCTGCGCGGCCACCAGCAACGCTCTCGCCGGCTTCCGCTTTTCGATTCCCGTCGCCGGCACGGCCGGGCACTCCTGGGTGATGTCGTTCGCCTGCGAAGACGGGGCGTTCCGCAAGCTGCAAAGCGCGCTGGGAGAGCACGCGGTGCAACTGCTGGACACCTACGACGTGGCCCAGGCGGCGAGGCGGGTGGCGGCGCTGGGGCGGCCGCTGTGGGGCGTGCGCATCGATAGCGGCGATTTTCTCGTTCTCTCGCGGCAGGTGCGCGCCATCCTGGACGAGGCCGGCCTGCCGGATGCGCGGATCATGGTGAGCGGCGATCTGGACGAATACCGCATCCGCGAGTTGCTGGCCGCGGGCGCCCCCATCGATTCCTTCGGGGTCGGCACGCAGATTTCGGTTTCCGCCGACGCGCCCTCGCTCAGCGGCGTTTACAAAATGGTCGAGATGGAAATCGGCGGCATCAAGCGCTACACCGCTAAGTACAGCGACGACAAGAGCACCATCCCGGGCGCCAAGCAGATCTTTCGCGACGTGGCGCGCGACGTGGTGGCGCGCTCCGGCGAGTGCGGGCGTGGCGAAGCGCTGCTGCGTCCGGTGATCCTGGGCGGCCGCCTGGTGGAACCGCTGCCTGGGCTCGATCAGGCTCGCGAGCGGGCCCGCGAATCGGTGGCCGGTCTTTCGCCCGCGCTCCGCCAACTGGAAACCACGGACCCATGGCCGGTGATCTACAGCCGCGAGTTGCGTGCGCTGATGGAGCGCACGCGTTCGAATCTGCTGGGAACGGAGCCGGTGGTATGAGAACCGTCTTTTTCGATATCGATACGCAACTGGACTTCGTCAGCCCGGCGGGCGCCCTCTACGCGCCCGGCGCGGAGCGCATCGTGGCGGCGGTGGCGCACCTCAACCGGCACGCCGCTGCTGCCGGGATCGCCCTGGTCTCAACCGCCGACGCCCACGCGGAGAACGACGCCGAATTCGCCCAATGGCCGCCGCATTGCGTTTCGGGCACGCTGGGCCAGCGCAAGCCGCAGGCCACGCTGATCGACCGGCCGGTGGTGGCGCCCAACCGCGACGGCCTGCCGGAGATTGCAGGCGCGGCGCAGATCGTCGTGGAAAAGCAGACCGTAGACGTGTTCGAAACCCGCACCATCGCGCCGCTGCTCGAGCGGCTCGGCGCGGACCGCTTTGTGGTCTATGGCGTGGTGACGGAAGTCTGCGTCCGGCACGCAGTGCGCGGTCTGCTGGGCTACGGCAAGCCGGTGACGATCGTGACCGACGCGGTACAGGCGCTACGCCAGGAAGCCGGAGAACGGGTGCTCGAGGAGCTGCGCTCGGCCGGCGCCACGCTGGCAACCGTGAGCGAAGTGGCCGTTTAGGCGGCGTCAAGAAACAACCGTTCCAGGGGCAGGCTACTTGGCTTGCCCATATACCGGAAATGACGGATGCCAGTTTTTTGGGGTCTGTTTTTTTTGGGTCTTGACCAACGAATGTCTTCGTAGTAAGATCTTCGTAGATGGCAACCTCAACCGACCTTCCGCGGCCCACCGATGCCGAACTGGAAATCCTGACGGTGCTATGGAGCCGCGGACCGGCCACCGTCCGCGACGTTCATTCCACCATTTCCCGGCGCCGGCCGGCGCACTACACCACGGTCCTGAAGCTGATGCAGATCATGGCCGAAAAGGGCCTGGTGAAGCGGGACGAAAAGCAGCGGGCGCACATTTATTCCGCCAGCCGGCCTCGCGAATGGACGCAGAGGCAACTGGCGGGCGACTTGCTGGAACGGGCCTTCGCCGGCTCGGCCAGCAGCCTGCTGGTGGGAGCGCTGGCGGCGCGGAAGGCATCGGCGGCGGAACTGGCCGAGTTGCGCAAGCTGGTTGCGAAATACGAGGAGGACAAGCGATGACACTCGATCACTGGCTGGCCGCGCCTCTGGCGCACGCGCTGGGGCGGGCGCTCGAGCATTTCGTATGGCAAGGCGCGTTGGTGGCAGCGGCGCTCCGGACGGCGTTGTTCCTGGGTGCGGAGCGAAGCTCGCGGTGGCGCCATCAGGCGGCCACGCTGTGTTTGCTGGCCCTGCCGCTGGTGTTCGGCATTACGCTGTCGCTCTCGCTCGGCGCCGGTCATTCGAGCGCGGTCCCGCCGCCGGGGGCGCCGCGGTTGGTCTTCAGCCCGGTGATCGCGCAGGGTTCGCCCGCCGCGCCGGTCGACCGGCTGGCGTGGCTTGCGCCGTTATGGATGGGCGGCGTGATCCTGTTCTACGCCTTCCGGCTGGCGGGATGGGTGCGGGTCGACCGCATGCGCCGGCGCGGAGTGTGCGCGGCGCCGCCCGAGTGGCAACAGCGGCTCCGCGCGCTGGCGGCGGCGGTGCGGGTTTCGCAGCCGGTCGAGTTGCTGGAATCGTGTCTGGCCGGCGTGCCGCTGGTGATCGGCTACTGGCGGCCGGTGATTCTGATGCCGCTGGGAGCGCTCGCCGGCCTGAGCGCGGAACAGGTGGAGGCCATCCTGATTCACGAATTGGCCCATATCCGGCGCGCGGATTACCTGGCCGGCCTGGCGCAAAGTTCGATCGAAGGCTTATTCTTCTTCCACCCGGCCGTGTGGTGGATCAGCGCGGTGGTGCGCACCGAGCGCGAGTACGCTTGTGACGATGTGGTGGTGGCGCTGCGGCCCGACGCGCGCGCCTACGCGGCCGCCCTGACGACGCTGGAACAAAGCCGGTGGCCGGCAATCCAGGCAGCCGCGGCGGCTAATGGAGGAAACCTCATGAAGCGCATTCGCAGATTGTTGGGTGAACCCGATCCGGCGCGGGTCCCCAGTGCCCGAGCCTCGGCGCTGGCGGGCGCCCTGGTGCTGGTGGCTGCCGTTGCCATCGCCCTGGTGGTGTGGCCGCCCGCCCGGAGCTTCGCGCAGGCTCCTGCGCCGGCCGGATCGGCCGCGGACAAGCAGGAACCGGCCAAGGGATTCGATCAGGCGCGCAAGAACCTCGAAGAGTTGGAAGAGTTGCTGGCGGCGAAGCAGGGGAAGATCCGGGAGGCGGAGCAAGCCGCCGGGAAAGCGCAGGAACTGCTTCAGCGCAATGCCGCGGAACTCGACCGCGCGCTCCAGAAGGCCGGCGGGAATTCGGATGAGCTCGCGCAAGCCGAGGAGCAAGTGCGAAAGGCCCAGACCGCGCTCCAGGAACTCGCCGCGGCACAGGCGGGCAAATCACAGAAGCTCCTCGACGATCGGCGAACGGCAGCGCTTCTCGATCAACTGTCGGCAGCGCAGTCGGGACAATCGCAGCAGCTCTTCGACGAGCAGCGGCTGTCGGCGCTCCTCAAGCGACTGGCGGAGCAGGCGGCAAAATCGGCGGAACTCCTCCAGCCGCAGGAGCGGGCATTACAGGCACAGCAGCGGGCGCTCCAGCAAGTCGAAAAGCAATTGCAGGTAATCGCCAACGGAAAGCTCGATGAAGCGTTCCGGAAGCAAAAGCAGCAGATGGCGCAGGCAGACCTGGCTTTGCAGAAGGCGCGGGCAGCGATCGGCGATAGGACGCTGAAGGAAATCGAGAAACAACTGCAGCAGGCGGAAAGAGAATTCGAACAGGGATCGCTGATCGGCGTGGAGCGCGCATCGAAGTACTGGGGCCAGGGGAACGAGAGCTTGCGCGCGCAGGCGGAGCCGCCGGAAACGGCGCGGCCGGAGGCCATGGCCGAATCCGGGTCCGCTTATCAAAAATGGCTGAACGAAGATGTCGCGTACATTATCACTGCCGAGGAACGGCGCGATTTCCTGGCTCTGAAGACCGACGCGGACCGCGACCAGTTCATCGAGCGGTTCTGGCAGCGGCGCAATCCGACGCCGGGCACGGTAGAGAATGTTTACAAAGAAGAGCACTACCGGCGCCTCGCTTACGCCAACGAGCACTTCGCGTCGAGCGTCCCCGGTTGGAAGACCGACCGCGGCCGCATCTATATCGTGTATGGCCCGCCGGACGAAATCGAGAACCACAACACGGATACTCCCCCGCGTCAGGCCTGGCTCTACCACCACATCCCGGGATTGGGAGTCGGCGTGGTGGCCGAGTTTACCGATCCCGGCAGGATGGGAGATTACCGCATGACCGCGGCGCCGGCGTCGCACGGGTCCTATTGGCTATTGGAGGGGATCAGCATGAGGGCGGAGGTTGCAGCCCGGTCGCTCCAAGCCAAGGGGTTCCCGGCGATCGCGGTTCCCGTCCGGGCGGACCGGCCCAGCTCGATGCAGGTGCTGGTGGGGCCGTACCCCGATGAGGCCGCGTTTGCCAAGGCGAAGGCGGCGCTCGAAGCCGAGGGCTACCATCCGGTCCGAGAGCAGTAACCGTTCTTCGGAAGCCGGATTACGCGCTCGAACTCTCGAACAAATCGGTGTGCTTTTGACGGAGATACTCGCGGAGCTCCTGCTGAATGGTCGCGGCGTAGTTCGAGAGCGAGTCCCCATGGCGGCGGTGGAAGAAGTGGTCCCCGTGAAGTCCCTGGATGCGCGCGCCGGCGGCAGCCAGGCGGATCCAGAACTCGTAGTCCATCCAACAAGGCATTTGCTCGTCGATCCCGCCCGTCCGCGCCCACAGCTCGCGGCGAAATGCCGAACAGCAGTGCACCGAATTCCGAGTCAACAGCATTTTGAGGGTGGTCACTTCCGGAACCACCCAGCGGTCCTGGGTCGCCCCGAACAGGACTGCGTCGGGATTGACCACATCGACGCCCTTAGCCAGTCTTTGGCCGGCTGTGAAGAGATAATCCGGACCAATCCGGTCGTCCGCGTCGAGCAGCACCACAAACGCGCTTTCCAGCGCGGCGATTCCCCGATTTCGCGAATAACCCGGGCCGCGCTTTCGCTCGTTACGCAGGCAGTGAATGTGCGAATATTGCCGGGCAAGATCCGCCGCCACCTTGGGAGTTTCGTCGGTGGAGGCGTCGTCGACAATGTGGATCTCGTAATCGGCATCGCTCGCGAGCACGGACTCCACCGTCTCGCGTAGATAACGGCCGTAATTGTGACACGGAATGACCACGTTCCAGGGCGCCGGGAGCGCGGGATTTTTCCTCAGGCGCAGCCAGCGCAGCGCCTGGCGGACAGCCAGGCTGGTCAGACTCTTGTAATTCGGTTCGCACCATAAGGCGACGCCCGGCGTGGAGTGCCCGTCCAGGTGCTCGATCTGGCCGGGCACGGCGTTGTGCTTCCGCTCCAGCAGCAGGCTGAAAAACGCGTCGGCTTCGCGGCGAAACAGCGGATCCTGGCGCATCGCGAGTGGCAGTTCCTCCAGCACCGACAACCACTCCTTGCGGAAGAACGCGCCCCAACCGACCAGCGCGGCCTGGGCCTCGCCATACACCCGCCGGTTGCGCTGGCCCCAGTGCGTCGGCGCCAAGAGATGAGTGATCCGCGTGGGGTCGCGCAGGAACTGATCGTACAGCCCGGGGATGTCCGGATTGAGCGCATCGTCGTCCTGCACATAGATCACCGGGTTGCGCGCCTGCGCCGCGCAGAGAAACCTCCCGTAGCAACTCTGGTTCTCGCCGGATTGGATCACGCGCGTGTTGCTTTCCGAAATCTCCAGCTTGATTCGGGGATTGTTATTCCAGATCAGAATCTCGTCGATGCACTCGACGCGGCGCAATGCCTGGACGATGACCGGCAGGTTCTGCGGGCGTTTCCAGTTCAGCAGGCAGGCGCTGACGGAAGCCGCCGGCGCGACACTCACGCTGGCCGGTCTCACGGTGACCAGGTCGGAGAGCTCGCTTCTGAGGTCGTTGGGGAACTTGCCGAAGAACCAGTCGTCGTCGTAGCGGCGCGCGGCACGTATGGTGGAAGTGCGGCCGGCGAGATCTCCCGTGAGGAGGCGAACGCCGGCGGCGGCAAACTCGTCATACTGCTTCAGCCGGTCCACCACGCGGAGCAGCCGGCGCGGCCCGAAGTGCGTGCTGGCCAGCCGCAGCCGGTTGTGGAGCACGGGCTCCCATTTGACCTCATAGGGGAACTGTGCGCGGAAGGCGTGCTGCACACCCACCTCCGGCGCCACCCAGCACTCGTAACCCCGCGTCCACAGGTGGATGCTCAGTTCGGAATCCTCGGCGCCCCACAAAACCATGCCGGAGTCGAAGCCGCCGATTTCGGCGAAGACATCGCGGCGCATGGCCAGGAAGCAGCCGCACAGCAGCGGCACCGGATACGGCGAATCGCTCTGCCGGCCGAGCCACGCAACCGCCAGACTGGCGTCGCACCATTTTTGACCGTACCCCGTGCTCTCGGCGGCGCCCGCCTGCAGCATGCCGATGGCGGGGGCCACCGCGCCGATCTCAGGACGGCCCAGCAAATTCAGCAGCGGGCCGGACCAGCCCTCGGGCGTCAGCACGTGCGCATCGCTGAACACCAGGACACCGCCTTTGGCTTGCGCGGCTCCGAAGTTGCGCGCCCTGGCGACGCCTAGCCGCTCGGCCGGCCGCAGCAACGTGACGCCGGGATATCCGTCGCTCAGGAAGTTTACGCTGCCATCCGTGGAGCCATCGTCCACCACGATGATTTCGCTTTCCCGCGGAGCGGTGTCGCGCAGATTGTCAACCGTGCGGCGCAGGTTCCCGCCCTCGTTCAGACTGATGACGACGACGCTCAGGCTGCTCATATGGCGATCTCGAACTTACGGCAGAACCACGCGGTGTCGTGCTTTCTCAGATTGCGCACGAAGCTGTAGCGCGTCCACACGTCACTCGTGAGCAGGCTGCTTACGGCGTCGGAAAAAGCCGGTTTGGTGCGAAGGGCAGCCAGAATTCGCTCCAGGGTAACGCCATCGAAGTGCAGCACGGCGGTTCGTAGGCGATTGTACAGGTAATCCGGCCAGCCGACCGGAAACGGCTCTCGGTTGAAGCAATGCGCCACATCCGCGTCGGGAACCATGATCACAGAATACCCGAGAAGCCACGCGCGGATACAGAACTCGACGTCTTCCATTCCATAACTGCGCATGGCGTCGAAACGGCCAACCGCCAGGAAGAACTCCCGCGTCATCGCCATGCACGCGCAGCCCGCCAGCGGAATCGGGTAGGGCTTGTTCTCCCGCTGGTGCAGCCAATCGACGCCCAATTCCGGATCGCGGATGGTCAGACCGAAGGTGGTGGCGGCCGGACATTCCAGACTACTGATCCGCGGGGCGACGATGCCGACGCCGGGCTTGCGAAGCTCCTCCAGAAGCTTCTCCAGCCATCCGTGGCGAGGAATCGAGTGGGCATCCATGGCGATCAGGACAGGCGCCCTGGCCTGCTCCGCGCCGAGGTTTCGAGCGTTGGCCACGCCGCCGCGCCGCGGCAGGTCCATCAGCGCCAGGTTCTCGAACGGCGGCGGGCCGGCGCGAAGAGAATCGCAGCAGGAGTCGGTGGATCCGTCATTGACGACGATGACTTCGTAGCTCAAGAACGTGGTTTCGCGGATGGCCGCCAGGGTTTGGCACAGCCGGGCGCCCTCGTTGTAAACCGGCAGGACGATGGACACCTCGGGCACGGGTTGGCTCGTTGTTCGAATCTGGTTCGTAACAGCCACTCCATCAGGACCCATGCTCGGCTTAAATCCACGGCGATCCGATGGAGCGCCTGGCTACACGTATTAGACCACTTTCCCCGTTTGGGAGCTCTGGTTTGATGTAAAATGACCGGGAAGGCGATAAAGATAAAGATGCTCTCGCGCGGCGACTGGGAGTTCTGTCTGAAGCTCGAATGCCGCGATCGAGAGCCGGCCCTCGATCCGCAGGATCTTTTTTTCGTTCGGCAATGGCTCCAGCAGTTCAGAACGGACGTTCCAAAAATGCTTGCCATGCGAGCTCTGCTGGAACGGGAAGGCATTGCATGGCCGCCTTGCAGGATGTCGGATGACGACATAATCGATCAGGTTGCCGAGCTGTTGATTCAAGGGCACGTGCATCTCCATGGCCCCGCCGCGAAGGCTGTTGCGGTCTCCGATCTCCAGGCGGGCGAGACACCGGCGTTTGCGCCCGCCGCTAAACCGGCGCCAGCCCCGCCCCCGCAGCCGCCCCCAAGAACCCCTCCGGCTCCGCCGAGTCCTGGACCAGCGCCGGTTCCGCCGGGTCCTGGACCAGCTCCGGTTCCGCCTGCTCCCGGACCAGGGCCTGCACCTGCTCCTACACCAGCGCCGACTCCCGCTCCTGGGCCAGGGCCGACTCCTGCTCCGACTCCGGCACCGACGCCAGTTCCTACTCCAGCACCGACGCCAGCGCCTACGCCTGCCCCTACGCCAGCACCGACTCCAGCTCCAACTCCTGCGCCAACTCCTGCGCCAACTCCCACGCCGACGCCAACTCCAACGCCAACTCCGACGCCGACTCCAACGCCCCCTCCCATTGTCGACCTCTGGGTGCGGCTGGATCTAACGCCGGCAAGTGCCGCAACCGAGCCCGGAAGCATGCACCTCGTTCATGCGGGGGGCGGATACGATAAAACGCTCGCCATCGCCGGTAACGTTGTCCCGAACGAAGACAAGGTCGATCTGCTCTTTAAGAACGTCCCCAAGACGGCCCACTACTCGCTCACCTACATTTCAGGCGATGGACACGAATGGCCGATCTTCACAAACGTTCCGTTCAGCCAACTCCAGGACTATTCACCGCCTGCGCAACCGCCACCGCCGGCGAGTAACAACTGAGGGGCAGCGATGGTAAAACGTATCGAGATTGCGTCCACACGCGAAGTCATTCAAGAAAAGGAGGAATGCCATGGGTGGCAACTGTAGGGGATTTATATATGGTTTTGTAAAAAGCTCTACCGATCAGGCACCCATTCCCGGCGTCCAAGTCGCTATCGACTGGATTCAACAAGAGGGGACCAGCGAATTGAAAACAGCCGGGAATGACGCCATGACCACTTTTGTTCCCAATGCCACAACGACGCAAGCAGGGGAGTATGTAATACCCTTCTATTGGTCGTCGGTCGCCTTTCCCGGTTCGCTAGCACAAGCTCGTGCCGTTCTTGTCTACAGCGATGGTAGCGATGGCGCAGATCACGAACAGGGAACGGTGTTTACCGGTCCGGACGTGGCCAAGCAACTGAGTAAGCTCACTGGAAGCGTATCCCCAGATCCCACCTCCTTCGAAGGTGCGGCAAGCCTGTTCCTTAAGTTCTTCATGGCTGCGACGCCTGAGTTGAAGGCTCTCGACATCATTAAGCGATTTTTCAAAGGAAGCGGCACTGACGAAATGGAAAACCGCGCGCTTTACAGCAGAATCGACATGTCTTTCGCGCTGCCGCCCAAGGTGCTGGCGGTGGGGACCCGCCCCGGATGATCGCCGCCGTTTTGGTGGGCCCTGAAGGATTTGAACCTTCGACCAACGGATTATGAGTCCGCTGCTCTAACCGCTGAGCTAAGGGCCCAAGCCTTTCTACTTCATACTATTACGGCGATTTCGTCGAACCGCATTCTTGGCTGCTATGCCCAATTCTATGCCCACCTTTTTCCTCGGAACGGGCTGATTGGACATTTCCAGCTTCTCGAAGGCACTCTCGACAGACTCAGGCGAAGGATGCACGTAACGCTGTGAAACCGTGATGCTGCTATGGCCGGCAATCTTCATGATCGTAAAGGCGTCCACGCCGAGCAAACCGAGCCTGGTCAACATGGTATGTCGTAACGAATGTACCACGAAGTCTTCCGGCATCTTCAGGAGATCACGCACTTTCGCATGCTGGTGGTCGAGCGAGGTGACCAGAATTGGATTGCCGCCCCTGCCCGGAAACACGAATTCCGAAGATGATTCCTTCGAGCGGCCGGTCAGCATTTCTCGTACCCGCGCCGTCAGACTGACCGTCCGCCGCGCCTTGGCGGACTTTCCTTTCCAAACCTGGAGATAGCCGAATTTCGCCGTGGGCGCCGGTTTCAGGTGGAGGTCGGGCCACTTCAATGCGAGGGCTTCGCCATCCCGCAGGCCGGTGTCTAGCATCAGGAGGGCCAAGTCCTTGAGCGGCTCCGGTGTGGCATTCAGGTAGACCGGTTCCTGGTCGCGGCTGAGCACGAATTCGCGCGTCCGCTCCCCCTGCAGGAGTCGGATTCGGGGAAGGCGGTCGATTACTTTCCATTCGTGGGCCAGGCGTAATGCACGACGCAGCGTTGCCAACTGGCGGTTCACCGTGGCGGGGGCGACCAGCTTCCGCCGTTGCTGGACGTACTCTTCGATCAGAGCCTCGTCAATAGCGTCGAGGGCGGCACTTGCCATGGCAGGATATTCCAGCAGCCGGTTCAGTTTCTCCCGATAGAACTCGACCGTCCGCGGTTTCTCCGCACAACGAATGGAAACCGCGTGCATAAACCGGCCGGAAAACTGCTTGAGCGTCGGAGCTGGTTCCCTCTCAACGATTCCGACCTCGCCTTTCGCGAGGGAAGTCTTTTGGGCAGCTTCGATCTGCTCCGCGATGCGCTTGTTGGTCTGCTTCGTGGACCTGCGGACGTCTTCG
>JBAVIH010000394.1:0-27483 GCA_049686695.1 Bryobacteraceae bacterium
CTATCCGATGGCCGTTTACACAGTTTAATTTACACCCTCCGGGTCTGATATTCTTGGTAAGAACCTATCGTGAAGCCCCACACCATCGTGCCCGCCCAAGACCCCTGCGATCACCCAATGCCCTCTCTCGATTCCCAGATCGCCGCACTGAAGAGCCGCCGCCGCTCTCTGATGGAATTCAACCCATGGAAGCCCAGCCCCTTCTACTACCTCTATGTTCCGCTGGGCGCCTTATTGGTCTACTTCCTTACGGGGCCCCCTTGGTTGGGACTCGGCAAGCTGGTTGCCACTGGACTCTGTTTCGGGCTCCTCTGCTATCTTCCCTTCATCTACAACCAGTTTCGCTTCTGGGTGTTTCATCGGTGGCCTAACAAACGCCTGCACCGAAAGATCGCATCGCTAGAGGCTCAGATGAATCGCCAGAGCGCCTCCGGTGGCTAAGGCGCATGACCCGTCACCGAACCGAGACCTGTCTTCGGTTTGTTTCGTATCGCGCACATCGTCTCGCTCGCCGACATCCAGGAGAGTGGTCAGAAGATGGACAAATGGATGAAGGCGCAACGATCGGAGAACGCCCACCAGCGGAGCGGCCGCGGGCCAAAGAAAAAGTCGATCAGAGGGCCTCACCATGGCGGCAGGGACGCAGGCGGAGGCGTTTGCGTCAGAAATGAAACAGACGGAGGCGCCCACCGAGGTCTGGATTGTTACCGGCCCCGAGCGGCCGGATAAGGTCCAATAAGGTCCACAGCGGCCCAGAAAAAGATACGGTCAACAATAAGGTCCAAAACGAAAACAGCCACCGGAAGTCCGATGGCTGTTTTTGTCTAACTGCTTTAGAATCTTGGTGCGGATGAAAGGACTTGAACCTTCACGGAGTTGCCCCCACTAGAACCTGAATCTAGCGCGTCTGCCAATTCCGCCACATCCGCACATAGGCGAGAATCTTCATTTTTCCAGACCGCGCGCGCAGAGTCAACTTTCTTCTTCGCCGGCTCACGAGGTCCCTGCCCGCGAACCGGCGGAACGATCTGGTGGGCGCGCGGTGCCCGATCCCGGCTACCGCGCTTGGGTTATTCGTTGAACTCGAGCGTGGTGGTGGAACCGCCCAGCGCGATCGACTTAAGCACTTCGGCGCCATTCTCGGTATCGGTGTGCACGGTGGTCTCGTCGTGCTTGGGCCCGTTGTTGTCGAGCTTCACTGGCGCGGTGTACGTTTTGCCGGAAGTGCCGGAGGTAAAGATGGCAATGTCGCCCTTCACCTGCACCGTGTAGGTTCCCGGTTTTAGCTGGACCGAACCGGCCTTCACCGGGTCGTTCAGAACGATGTCGTAAGATTTGGCGTTGGCGGCGGCCAGGCTCGCCAGCGCCAGGACGGCGGTGCACAACAAAGACTTCATGGTCATAGATAGCTCCTGTCGGATTTGATGCGGATTGTGTTGTCGAGCCGAATCCGGCCCCTGCCGGGCCTCTCCCCCTGCGATTCGTTTTCGTCCGGCTCGCTACCATAAGAGACGCCTGGCGGCGTGAAAAGATAGCGGCGGCCCGCCTCTCCAGAGCCATGCACGTGGCAATCCTGGTTGGAAATCGCACAGTGCCAACCCGCGCGGCGCCCGATCGGCTATGGTGGAAAGAGCCCATGCATCGAGCCATACTGTTGGACCTGGGAAAAGTCCTGATCGACTTCGATTTCTCCGCCGGGTATCGCGCGCTGGAGGAGCACTGTCCGTATCCGGAGGCCGAAATCCGCGGGCGCATCGCGGCCACGGATCTGGCGGCGCAATTCGAAACCGGGCTGATGGAGCCGCGGGACTTTTGGGCTCGATTCTGCGCGCTGGTGGAACTGAACGTGGACTACGACCGCTTCTGCGCCATCTGGAACTCGATCTTCTCCGGCGCGCTGCTCCCTGAGAGCATGATCGAAGGGCTGGCCCGTCGCTATCGCATGGTGGTGGTCTCCAACACCAACCCAATTCACTTCGAAATGGTGCGGCAGCACTACCCGGTGCTGCGGCATTTCCATCACATGGCGCTTTCCTACCAGGTGAAAGCGATGAAACCGCGCCCCGAGATCTTCCTCGAGGCGGTGCGTCTGGCCGGCTGCCGCGCAGGCGAGTGCTTCTACGCCGACGACATTCCAGCCTTCAGCGAAGCCGCACGGACGCTGGGCATCGATGCCGTCACCTTCGAGTCCGCCGCGCAGCTCTCGACCGAAATGCGCCGCCGCGGCATCGCCTGGGAGTGACGGCGGCGAAGCTCTCGCCGGCTGCCTGGTGCGTGGCTGCGATGGGCGCGTGGAATCGCTAAACGGCTCGAGTCTTGCGCGCCGCCGCGGCCGTCTCGGATTTCGCCGGCTTGCGTTCGGCCACCGTCCCCAACCGTTTCACCTGGTCGGTGACGCACACCAGAAACATCGGCTGGCGCGCGTTCTTCATCAGGTTGACGATGCGGTCGGGGGCCTCTTCGAGGTAAATGCTCTTGCCGTCGGTGAGCAAGTGCACCTCGGAGGACGCGCCCAGGGCTTCGCTCAGCCGCTTGCCCATATCTTTTTCGAGGAACCGCAGCACGCGGCGGATTCTCTGCAGCGAAAACCCTTTCCGCCGAAGCTCCGCGATCACCGAGATCTCCAGCACTTCCTCGGCGGCATAAATCCGCTTGTGCCCGTCCTGCCTCGGCGAGACGACGTTACGCTCGTCCCACCACTGCAACTGCCGCAGGCTCACGCCGCAGATGCGGGCAACCTGGATGCTATTATAACCGTCGGCCTCCGGCTGCACAGCCAGCCGGGGCTTTCTTCCTCTAAACATTTCGCGCCACTTCCGTTCCGAATAAAATGATACCACTCTGGATTGTACATGGCTCACCGCCGCTGTCAATAGGGATGTCGCTGCAACGCATATTTGCCGCTCCCGCATAGCCGGGTCTCGTTGAATTGTCGTCCGCGTGGGCGGATACTGGAAGTTCGAGCGCAGACACGAGCGGAGAATTGTGCGCGGCGGGATTGACGCCGCCGGAGACGCCATGTGAACGACCTCGCCGGGAGAGGAATCGATATTCTGACCGGGCAGCCCGCTTCTGGCGAGCTTCTGGCGGAGCTGCTGCAGGCGGGCCCGCTCGAACCCGAGCTGGTGCTTCGTTACGGCATCTGCATCGGCAAAGCGCTGGAGCGGGCGCACAGCCGTGGCGTGGTCCACGGCAGTCTTTCGCCCTGGTCGATCTTGATCGACCGGCACGGAGCCACCATCCTGCAACCGGTGGTGCGGGATCCGCACGCCCAAGCCTACACCTCGCCGGAACAGGTTCGCGGCGAACCGGCCGGCTGGCGGAGCGACGTGTTCGCTTACGGAGCCGTGCTGTATGAAATGGCGGCCGGCAGGCCCGCCTTTGCGGGCGAGCCCGACGCCGTGCGGACCGCGATTCTGGAGCAAGCTACGCCCAAACTGCCGGCGGGCTCGCCAGTGCTGGCGGCCATCGAGCCAGTGATCGCCGATTGCCTGCACAAGGAACCTCTCGGGCGGCGGCAGCACTTGCAGAACGTGGTGACCGAGTTGAAACTGGCGGCGCGGTTGCTGACCAAAGTCGGACGCCCGCGCGCGCGGCGAGCCATTCCGGCCGCCGGGCAGGCCCGCGAGACGTACGAGCCGGATGCGTTTGCCGGAGCGCAACCGGCGCGGCATTTCAACCGCAACCAGTGGCTCGGCCTGGGAGCGATTCTCCTGGCCGTCGCAGTTGCCGGTCTGTTCCTGGGCAAGCTGGTCTTCCATCGGCGCGTGGCGGGCTCGGCGCTGCGATTCGTCATCCCCGGGGAGGCGAAGTCTGGCTCCGCCGGCGGCGCCGTCATATCGCCTGACGGCCACTACATCGCGTTCTCCGCCAACGACCCCGCGGGTCGCCGCATGCTGTGGCTGCGGGCGCTGGATGCAATGCACGCCAGCATCGTCCCCGGCACGGATGACGCCGCGGAGCCCTTCTGGTCCCCCGATAGCCGCGCCATCGGATATTTCGCCGGCCGTTCGCTGAAGATCTGGAAGCTGCAGGTGGCCGAAGACGGCAAAGCCAGCGGAGAGTCGCGGATTCTCTGTCCCGCCGACAGCGTGGCGGGCGGCGGAACATGGAATGCCGCCGGGGTGATCGTGTTCTCGCCCGGCCTCAGCGGCGGTCTTTATCGCATTTCCGAAAGTGGCGCCGATCTGCGCGTCCTGTTGCCGCTGAATGCGGCCAAAGAGCATCGCTCCTACCGCTGGCCCCACTTCCTCCCCGACGGCAGGCACTTCACTTTCTTCGCGCTCGGCGCGACCGACAAAACCAACGCGGTCTATTCCGGCGATCTCGCGACTGGGGAAGGCGATCCGCTCTTTGCCTCCGATTCCGATGCCGTCTACTCCGGCGATCCGGACGGCAACCCGGCCAGTTTCGGCTACCTGCTGTTCGTGCAGGACGGCGATGTCTACACGCAGGGATTCGATCCCTCGATTCTCGAGTTGGAAGGGAAGCCGGCGCTGTCTCTCCGCCATGTGGGCGCCGTCGAGACTCTCTCGCTGGCGCCGCTTTCGGTTTCCGCCACGGGCCTGCTGGTGTATCAGACCATCATCCCGCCCACGCGCCAGTTGGTGTGGATGGATCGCGCGGGAAAGCAAACGGGACCGCTGGGCGAGCCCGCGGAATGGGGCCTGCCGCGGATCGCGCCGGATGGCAGGCGGGTGGTCTGCGGCAAGTTCGCGCCGGATCGACGTAGCGGCGAGTTGTGGCTGTTGGACGGAGACGCCGTGTCGCGGCTGGTTTCGATTCCCGGAATCGACGCGCGCTCTCCGGTGTGGTCGGCCGACGGCACGCGGCTGGCCTTCACCGGCAATCCCAACAAGCTCTACGACATTTACGTGAAGACGCTGAACGCGCCCGACCCGACCGAGCCGCTGTTCCACACCGAGTACACGAAGTATCTCAACGACTGGTCGCGCGACGGCCGCTATCTCCTGTTCGGCTCCTTCGGCATCGCGGGCACTTCTTCCGACATTTGGGCATACTCGTTCGCCGATCACCGCGGCGGCCCGGTCGTCGACACGGCCCATTCCGAGAGCTATCCGGCGATTTCGCCCAACGGCCGCTGGCTGGCCTATCAATCCGGCGAATCCGGCCGCGATGAGATCTACGTGCAGGCGTTCGACGGCATTTCCAACCGGGCCAAACGCCGTTGGCAGATTTCCACCGGCAGCGGCCGGATGCCGCGCTGGCGCGCCGACGGGCTCGAGTTGTTCTTCCTGGCCGGGCCTGGCAGCGTGATGTCGGCTTCCACTGCGGCCGCGGCCGGGGATTTCGCCTTCGAGCCTCCGCGCAGATTGTTCGAGACGCGCGCCATCCCCAAGAAGTCCAACTTGTACGATGTGTCACCCGACGGCCAGCGATTTCTGCTGAATCTGCCGTATGAGTGGGCCGGTGATTCCTCGCTCACGGTGATGACCAACTGGATGCAGAAACTGCGCAACCCATGACGCCGCCGAACCGCGAACCGCGCTCGGGTCATGTAACAATTACACGACGCCGAATGGAACGTTACCGCGGAGCATGACCTATCTGTAACAAAAAGCATGGCTTGGGAGAATGGGCGAAAGCTTGCCTCCAAGTGGGCCGCAGCTTGCTATAATGCACGCCGAGGTTGATGACGATTATGAAGGTTTCCCTAGCCGCCGCGATCCTCGCGGCAGGCGCGTTGCTAGCCACTGGTTGCGTAACCAAGAAGTACGTGCAAGCCACTACGGCCCCGATTCAGGCCAAGGTAGATCAGGCCAGCCAGCAGGGCGCTCAAAATGCCACGCAAATCAAAACCACACAAGACCAGTTGAAAGAACTGGATGAAAAGACCGCCAACGGCATCGACCGGGCTAACGAAAAAGCCGGCGCCGCCGAGCACGACGCGCAGGACGCCGGAAATCATGCCAACGATGCCGCCAAGCAGGCTGCCGCGGCCGCACAGAAGAGCGATCAGAACACGACGGCGCTGGCCAGCCTTCGCGATTCGGTGGCCAGCCTGGACGATTACCAGATGCAGACCTCGACCACGGTCACGTTTGGCATCAGCCAGGACCGCTTGACGGCGGAGGCCCATGCCGCGCTGGACAAGCTGGCGCAGGACATTCAAGCCGACAGGCGGTTCTTCGTCACTGTCGAAGGGTTCACCGACAGCACGGGCGAGCGGGAGTACAACCAAGCCCTCAGCCGGCGCCGGGCCGAAGCCGTGGTGGAGTACCTGGTTTCCAAACACGACGTTCCGGTCTACCGAGTCCACGTTGTCGGATTGGGCCCGGACAAGCCGATAGATGAAGCCCACACTGCCGCGGCGCGCGCCAAGAACCGCCGCGTCGAGGTGAAGATATTCACCGCTCCCACCCTGGCCGCTGCCAAGTGAGCGGCTCACCGCATCACGCATAGGGGCCGGGCATGCCCGGTCCCTGGAGTTTCCATATCTTCGTCAAAGGTCCGGTAGCGCCGGCGGTCTGGTCTTGCCGCCGGCGTCTTTGTCTTGTGCGCGCTTGACGGCGGCTACTCTGCGGAACACGCCGCCGGACCGCTCCCGACCGGGTTGTTGTCCACTATCGAGAAAACGCCGGCGCTACGGCTCGCGGCGCTCACGCACGGCCCCGAGGTTGGCTGACGCCTTCCTCTCCGGTTGACGCTGGCGCAAGGCCTGCCACCACGTATAATACCGGAACAAGCTGGCGGCAATCATAATCACGTTGCCGAACATCGACAACGGATGCGAACGCGATCGCATCGCCATCTGGCGCAGCGACTCGCCGATCGCAGCGCCGGCGAATTCCACGCCCAACCCCCCAGACAGCATCAGCAGTTGCCGATCCTTGTCCCGTGACACCAATAGCGAAGTCCAGAGCACCACGTCCATCAGGGCGCAGACAAAATTCAGATCGCGGAACCACGGCGTCAACCACACACCGGGTTTGACCGACGGATGGTAGTGCGCCAGAAACGTCCCGCCCGCTACCAGAAAGGCCGCCAGAATCAGCAATACCCTTGCAAGTTGGGCCGAGCGAAGGCGCTCGCACGCCCTGTACAGCAGGCTGATGACCACCGCATAGAGGAGCAGTTGGGTGATGGCTTCGCCGGTCCAGTAAGTGATGAGATAGGAAAGCCCCGGCGGGTGGCGACCAAGCCACTGCTCGATAGCGCCCGGGGCCTGGACCAGAGCGGAAACGAATTCTTCCACCGAAAACACCAACAGCAGCGGAAAACGGCGCCAGGAACCGCGAAGGAGGGCCGCGATTATCAAGAATTGCAATGGCAGACTAACCGCTAAAGCAACGATCTGGAGTCCGAGCCGCATTCCGAATTTCATTTTAACCCGGCAATCGAAAAACACAGCGCGATTTCGGCGGGGAACACACGCGCTGTCATAATAGTCCGGCCGAACCATTGGCCTACCACTTTGTTTCGGGCCAGCGCCTATTACCCTAGTGCGTAAGGGACAACACGGGGGCGTGTACTGGTACTCCGGATTCTGGGCAAGCCAGATCTCGCGGCGTATACTGGGCCAGTGAAAAGACTGCTCGACCGGGGCCCCGGATGGCTGGGCTGCGGGATGATCGCGCTGCTGGCGGCGAGTTTGCCGCTGGCGGCGAGCCCGATCAACGTAACCAACCAAACCGCGGTATCGCTCAACACCGACGATGCGCTATTCTTCACCCTGGCCACCTCTGGTTTTGCAATCGATGCGGCGGCGTTCGGGCTATCGCCGTATCCGGCGGTGGTGAGTTTCAGCTTTGTCACCAGCTCGCCGGCTCCGACTGGGCTTTTCGATGCGCTGCTGGAGACGCCCGGCGGCTCAGTGGTCGCGGCGTTTCCGGGCCTCCTCGAGTTTGTGCCGGCCCAGTATCAAGGGGCATACTATGACGGTCCGGTGGGCGAGATCGAGGCTTCGGTGACGCTTTCGTCCGCGCTCTCGCAGCAACTCTTCGGCGGCGCTTCGGCGGTGCTGGTGCTGCAGAATCTCGGGCCAGCCGCCAGCGTCGGGCTATCCTCCTATACCATCCCGCACGATCTGACGGTCTCGCTATCGGAGGGCGGTCTGACCACCGGCGCACCCGTGGTGGAAGCGACCCTCGACGATCCGGCCCCTCCCGGCGTGCCGGAGCCTGGCTCGGGATGGCTGCTGGCAGGCGGCGCGGCGTTGTGCTGGGCGACAGCCGCGGCGTTGAAGCGGGGGCGAAGCCGCAAGCGCCGGTAATGCTTTTTCGGCACTCAAAGGTATCTGGCCGGGGCCGGTCCGTCCGCTCACGAAAAAAAACCCGGCCCGACGTGCGGACCGGGTTGCGATTCTCCCAGTGAAAACTCTTCGCGCGCAAGAAAGCGATGGATCGCGCGGACTGGCCCGGAGGGCACCCCCGTCCGCCCCCGCTAACTGCAGCCGCTGGTGCCGCCGCAATTGCCGCACTTATAGCAGCTACCGTTGCGGGTCATGATGGAACCGCATTCGGCGCACAGCGGGGCGTCGGAGATGACCGGCGCGAAGGGCAGTTGCTGCTGCGGGTCGGGCTCGGTCGGCCGCAGGTTGTGGGTTTCGCCAACCTCTGTGACCGCGTACTCCGGCCCCAGGAATTTAGCGCCCAGCCAGCGGAATATGTAATCCATGATCGACTTGGCGTACGGCACCTGCGGGTTGCCGGTCCAGCCGCTGGGCTCGAACCGCAGGTGGGAGAATTTGTCGACCAGGAACTTCAGCGGCACGCCATACTGCAGGTTGAAGCTGACAGCGGTGGCGAACGCGTCCATCAGGCCGGAAATGGTCGAGCCTTCCTTGGCCATGCTGATGAAGATTTCGCCCGGCGTGCCATCGTCGTACATGCCGGCCGTGATGTAGCCCTCATGGCCGCCGATCGAAAACTTGTGCGTGATACTCCGCCGCTCGTCGGGCAGCTTGCGCCGCACCGGGCGGTAGACCACCTTCTCGACCGGCGCGGCGGCGGCCGCAACCGCGGCCTTTTTCTCGGTCTTGCCGCCGCCCGAGCTGAGCGGCTGCACGCGCTTGGAATTGTCGCGGTAGATGGCCACCGCTTTCAGCCCCAGCTTCCAGCTTTCGGTGTAGGCGTCCACGATGTCTTCCACGGTGGATTCCTCGGGCATGTTGATGGTCTTCGAAATGGCCCCGGAGATGAACGGCTGCACCGCCGCCATCATGCGCACGTGGCCCATGTAATGAATCGATCGCGCGCCGTTCTGCGGCCGGAAACTGCAATCGAAGACGGCCAGGTGCTCGGGCTTCAGGTCGGGCGCGCCTTCGATGGTCCCGGTGGAATCGATGTGGCTGACGATCTTCTCCACCTGGGCGGGCGTATAGCCGAGCTTGATCAGCGCCTGCGGCACGGTGTTGTTGACGATCTTGATGACGCCGCCGCCCACCAGTTTCTTGAACTTGATCAGGGCCAGGTCCGGCTCGATGCCGGTGGTATCGCAGTCCATCATGAAGCCGATGGTGCCGGTGGGCGCGATCACGGTCACCTGCGCGTTGCGGTAGCCATGGCGTTGCCCGGAAGCGTAAGCGTCCTCCCAGCACTGCCGCGCGCCTTCGTACAAGGCGGCCGGAAGATTCGCCCGCCGCACCCGCTCCACCGAATCGCGGTGCATGCGGATGACCTCGAGGAACGGCTGCTCGTTCTCCCGGTAACCGGCGAACGGCCCCACCGCCTCGGCCACGCGCGAGCTGGTCAGATAAGCCTGCCCGCACATCACCGCCGTGAGGATCGCCGCAAGGTCGCGCCCCTGGTCGCTATCATACGGCACGCCCATCGACATCAGCAGCGCGCCCAGATTGGCATAGCCAAGACCCAGCGGACGGAAACGGTGCGAATTCTCGCCGATCTTTTCGGTCGGGTAGCTGGCGTTATCGACGATGATCTCCTGCGCCAGGATCAGCGTGTCGACCGCGTGCCGGAAGGCCTGCACGTCGAAGTGGCCGTCCGGGCCGACGAACTTCATCAGGTTGAGCGACGACAGGTTGCAGGCCGAATCGTCCAGAAACATGTATTCCGAGCACGGGTTGGAGGCGTTGATGCGCGCCGTGTTCTTGCACGGGTGCCAGCGGTTGACGGTCGAATCGAATTGCATGCCGGGGTCGCCGCACTGGTGGGTGGCCTCGGCGATCTGGCGCAGCAGGTCGCGCGCTTTGTAGCGGTCCTTGGGCTGGCCGCTGAACACGTGTTTGGTCCACCATTCGCCATCCTCCTGCGCCGCGCGCATAAAATCGTCAGTGGCGCGCACGGAGTTGTTGGCGTTCTGGAAAAAGATCGAGCTGTAGGCCTCGCCGTCGAGCGAAGCGTCGTAACCGGCCTCCACCAGCGTGTAGGCCTTCTTCTCTTCCTTGGCCTTGCACCAGATAAATTTTTCGATGTCCGGGTGGTCGGTGTTGAGGATCACCATTTTGGCGGCGCGCCGCGTTTTGCCGCCGGATTTGATGACCCCGGCGAAAGCGTCGAACCCCTTCATGAAGGAAAGCGGCCCGCTGGCGCGCCCGCCGCCCGAGAGCACCGCGTCTTCCTCGCGCAGCGCCGAAAGGTTCGACCCCGTGCCGGAGCCCCACTTGAACAACATGCCTTCGGTCTTGGCCAGGTCGAGTATCGATTCCAGCGAATCCTTCACCGAGACGATGAAGCAGGCAGAGCACTGCGGCCGCCGCGCGCCGGATTCGAGCTTCTTGATGCGGTCGGCCACCGGGTCGTACACCCAGCCGTAGCCACGCGCTTCCTTGACGCCCACGTTGAACCACACCGGCGAATTGAAGCAGGCCTTCTGCGTGAGCATCAGGTGGGCCAGTTCGGCGCGGAAGTTCTCGCCGTCCTCGTCGCTGCGGAAATACCCGTCGTGCTTGCCCCAGTTGGCGATGGTGTTCACCACCCGCTCCACCAACTGGGCCACGCTGGTTTCGCGCTCCGGTGAGCCCAGCTTGCCGTGGAAGTACTTGCTGGCGACGATGTTGGTGGCCGTCTGCGACCAATCGGCCGGCACTTCCACATCGCGCTGCTCGAAGATCACCGCGCCTTTGTCGTTGCCGATCGAGGCGGTGCGGGTTTCCCAGCGCACTTCGTCATAAGGCGTCTGGCCAGGCGCTAGCTTGGCGGTAAAATGCCGGGGAAACGATACCCCGGTCCTGCTTGGCTGAGTGCTCTGAGTCTGCAACGACTCTATTTTCGCACTCAAACCGACGGTTAGCTGTCCCATTAACATCTCCTTCTTGGGATCCCCACGTGAAAGGACGCACTCGTAATAGTGCCCCAAGATATAGGGTGAAAGCAAGGAATTTATCTATATGCAGTGTGTTAGGGTTACGGAGAATTCACATTTGGGCTAAGGCGAATTCGGGCCCGACGATGCGGACTCCCACCGTTATCGCCGGATTGGCGCTCGAAAGGACGAAGAAGAACACCGGCGTTATGGCTGTGTGCGCGCGCTTTCCTCGTAACGCCGGCGATCTTTTGCCGCCGGTGCCTTGCGAATCGACAATCGTGCGACGGCCGATCGTCTGATAATAAAAACATGGAACAGCGATTTCTCGGCGACAGCGGCTTGAGCGTCTCGTCGCTCAGTTTAGGGACCATGACCTTCGGAGGCAAGGGCCGGCATGCAGCCATGGGTGCCCTCGGCGTGGAACAGGCCGGCCGCCTGGTGGATATCGCGATCGACCGGGGCGTGACCCTGTTCGACACGGCCGACATTTATTCGGAAGGGTTCGCCGAAGAAGTCCTCGGCGCGACTCTGAAGGGCCGGCGGCAGAGTGTGCAGATCGCCACCAAGGCCTTCTCGCGGATGGGGCCGGGACCGAACGACCTGGGGCTGTCGCGCCACCACCTGATGGAGGCCTGCGAGGCCAGTCTGCGCCGCCTCGGCACCGATTATATCGACCTGTACCAGGCGCACTCGATGGACTCCATCACACCCATGGAGGAGACGCTGGGCGCTTTCGATGCGCTGGTCCGCCAGGGCAAGGTCCGCTATATCGGCTGCTCCAATTTCTCGGCGTGGCATACCACGAAGGCGGTTGCCATCTCCGCGCACAGCGGCCTGGCGCGCTACATCAGCCAGCAGATCCAATACTCTTTGCTGATCCGCGACGCCGAATACGAGCTGATTCCAATGGGTCTCGACCAGGGCGTGGGTGTGATGGCGTGGAGCCCGCTCATGTTCGGGCTGCTTTCGGGCAAGATCCGGCGCGACTCTCCGCAGCTCCCCGAAGGCCGGCTGGCCGCGCTCGGAGCGCCCATCGAAGTGGATTGGGAGCGGCTCTTTCGCATCGTGGATGCGATGGTCGAGGTCGCCGCCGGGCGCGGTGTCACGCCCGCGCAGGTGGCGCTCAACTGGGTTCGCTCGAAACCGGGCGTGGACACGGTGATCCTGGGCGCGCGCAGCGAGGAGCAACTGCGCGACAATCTCGCCTCGGCCGCGTGGGAACTGAGCGCCGAGGAGATGGCGCGCCTGGATGAGGCCAGTGCCGTCGCAGAACCCTACCCGTACTGGCATCAGCAAACCTGGGCCGCGGCGCGGAACCCGCGCCTGCCGGAAAAACGCGCGTAGGGCCGGGCGGATAGGTAAACGCTTGGTAACTAGGATGGACCTATTTCCTAAATGCCATTTGGAGCTTCAATTCGAGAACAAGCAGAGAGCCGGATGCGCAACTACTCGCTGCGCAGAACAGTCATGGGATCGGTCCGAATCGCCCGCCGCGCCGGCAACTGGATAGCCAGCAACGTGACCGCCGCGACGGCCAGCGCGGCCTCAATCAGCGCCAACGGGTCAGCCGGGCTTACCCGATACAGGACCGCCGAGACCACGCGCGCCGCCACTACGGCGACGACCGTGCCGATCACCGCGCCAATCGCCACCATCGAAAGGCCCTGCCGCAGGACTAGTCTGAGCACATCGGCGGGGCGCGCTCCCATCGCCATGCGTACGCCGATTTCGTGGGCGCGGCGAGTGACTCCATACGACACAACGCCGTAGAGCCCTACCCCCGAAAGAAAGATTCCCAGCACGGCGGAAATGCCGAACAGGATCGCGCCGGCTCGCCACCCGAAAAACGCCAAGCCAAGCTCCTGGCGCAACGTCACAAGCGAGATCAGGGAAACGTCCGGGAGTTGGTTGCGGAACGTCTTGCGGACGGAGCCCGCTATCGCCGCCGGATCGCCCGCGGACTCGATCAGCAGGATTGGCTGGCGGCGCGTGAAGAGAAAAAAGTACGGCTCCGGTTCGTCCATCAGCCATCGGTACTTGCCGGTCTCAACGACACCGACGATCTGGCGGTCCTTGCCATCCACGCGGAAAAACTGGCCGATGGCGCGGCCGGCATCGCCCCAGAAACGGCGGGCCATCTGCTCGTTCACGATGGCCGTTGCGTCCGAATCGGACGCGGCGAAATCGCGGCCGCGAAGGATCGCCGTGCCCATCGCGGTGAAATACTCCGGGCCCACTGAATTGCCGCGAATTCCTACCGGATCAGTGGTGATGCCGGGAAGAGACACTTGCTGGAACATGTCGCCCGAACCGCTGAGCGGCGGATTGGCAACGAAACTGACACGCCGCACGCCGGGAATGGCACGCAGCTTCCGGGCCCATTCGTCGACGTTGAGGTTGGGGGTCTTTGCGTTGGGAATAGCGAAGGCGAAGAGCACGTGCCGGTCGATGTCGAAGCCTGGCCGAATGTGCTGCACCTGGAAATAGCTCGCCATCAGCAAACCGGTCCCGACCAGCAGGAATTGCGAACACGCGATCTGCGCCACGATCAGGGAGCCTCGGAACCAGGACCGCGACTTGCCGCTGGGAGCCCCGCCTTTAAGTAACGGCGCCAGATCGGGGCGGGAAGCACGCAGCGCCGGAACCACGCCGGCGGCCAGAGTGGTGAGCATCGCCAGAGCAAGGCTGTAAGCCAGCAGACGGCCGTCCACGCGCAGACCAAAGTCCATCGTGATGGGGAACGCCGGCAGAGCCGCGGGCAGCGCCCGAATCATGGCACGCGCCAGCAGCAGGCCGAGCCCGGCGCCGGCCAGCGCCAGGAGCGCAGTTTCAACCAGCAACTGCCGCAGCAGCCGCGAACGCCCGGCACCGAGCGCCAGCCGCGTCGCGAACTCGCGGCGGCGCGCCTCGCCTTGCGCCAACCGGATTCCCGCGATATTCGCGCAGGCTATCAGCAGCACCAGACTAACCAGGCACAACATGATGGTGCCGAACACGACCGCCCCAGAATCGCTGACGGGTCTCAGGTTGACGGCCCTGCCCCGATGTATGGCGGGATAGTCTCTGGCAAGTCCCGCCGCGATGGCGTTCAAGGTGGCTTCGGCCTGCTCTCGCTTGACACCATCGTGCAAGCGCACGGTGATATCCACCGGCCATTTGCCTCGCTGCATGATGGCTTGGCGATAGCTCTTATCCCATGAGGCTCCCGCGCTAAATGGGATCCACGCATCGTTCGGAGGCAGGTGCTGCGCTGGTCCGCGAAAATCACGCGAAGCCACTCCGACGACGACTGCCGGCTGAAAATCAAGCATGATGGTCTTGCCGACGATATCGGCCGCCCCGCCGAATCTCCGTTGCCACAGCGAATAACTCAGCATGACCGGCGGCGCCACTTGCACGCGGGCATCGTTTTCCAGCAGGGGTCGCCCCATCGCGGCATGGACCCCGAGCACCCGAAAGTAGTTTTCGGAGACCATTTCCACGGACACCAGTTCGGTCGCGCCGTTCACGCTGAGCCGTGCACCACCGCCCGCCGAGGCAGTGATATCAGCCACACCACGACCACCCGCCTGGTAATCAAGATAATCGGGATAGGACTGGTTATCCCACACGCCCTGCCGGTCGCCCTTGACCCATAGGTAGAACATTTGGGACCTGCCCTGGACGGTGACCGGTCGAAGGAACATGCGGTCCACCACGCTGAACAGCGTGGCATTCGGACCGATGGCCAGGGCCAGCGAAAGCACGGCGACCGCCGCGGTCCCCGGATTCTTGGCGAACATCCGGAAGGCGTAGCGGGCGTCCTGCCAGAGGTCTTCCAGCCAGCGCGTGCCACGGGCATCTCGGCACGCCTCCTTCACTTGCTCGGGGCCGCCGAGCGCCATCCGGGCCTGCCGGCGCGCCTCGGCGGGAGGGATGCCGCGCGCGATGAGATCGGCAGTGTGTTGTTCCAGGTGGAACGAAAGCTCCTTGTCGAGTTGATCCTCGAGCTTGCCGCGGCGCCAAAGCCGATTCCACCAGGTCATTCCGCGCCTCCCTCGGAAAGGCGGAGGATCAGTGCGACGGCTTCCGTCAGCCGCTGCCAGCTCGCGGATTCGCTTTCCAGCCGCGCGCGGCCCTTGCGTGTGAGCCGATAGAACTTGGCTTCACGGCCGGTCTCTGTCTCCTTCCAGTCGGCGGCCATCAGGCCGCGATTTTCCAGCCGGTGCAGGGCCGGGTAGAGTGAGCCTTGCGGCACCTGGACGACGTCGCGCGAGACCTGCTGGAGGCGCTGCGCGATGGCGTAGCCGTGAACCGGGCCAAGGGCTACGATCTTGAGAATCAGCAGGTCCAGGGTGCCTTGCGGGAGGTCGGATCTGAGTTGCAAAGTGTACACCTCGATCTTCTACTACAACTTAGCACTAGACGTGTAGAAGTACAAGGTATCCGTACGAAGGCCGTCAACCCCGCCGAACGGCTGGATCACCGGGCGAATCACGCCGAAAGGTAGAGTGTTCCACCCTTGGTTGAGGTTGGGCGTATTCCGTGGCGCTCAGGGTCCGCCGAAACCGCAACCTGGCCTCACTTCCCGGCCAGGTCGAGGCTGCGCAGCAGATAGGCCGGCGTGCAGCTCCACGCATGGCAGTAGCTGTTCACCAGCGTGCTTCCATAAGGCGAGAGATCGGCATTCGACGGGTCGTAAACTTCCCAGAACGTGTCGGCGCCCGACTTCACCATCCCTCCCCAATATGTTTCAACCAATTGTCGCGCTTCCTGTTTCAGCCCGCATTGCAGCATGGCTTCGGCGACATAGTGATACAGATACGGCGCTCCGGGGCGCACCGCATCGGACTGTGCCGCGACGCCGCGGAGCGCCTGTGCGGCCTCGTCGCTGGTGGCGATGCCGCCCAGCGTCATCCACGCCTGCGACGCCCAGGAGACTTGGTGCTTCGGACCGCTGACGAACACTTTCCGCGACGGATCGTAAAAGACGCTGCGCGCCGCGGCCGTCATGCGGGCGATCAACCGCTCGTATGTCGCCGCGTCGCTCTCCGCCCCGCAGTGTCTCGCGAGTTCGGCCGCCCGCCGGAGCGAGAACACGAAGACGCCATGCATGGCGGCGGTGCGGTCGAGGGCGTCGCTCCAGTCGATAAAAACCCAGCTGCCCGCCGGGGCGGCGAACACGCCATCGGGCCCGACGCAGGCGGAGAGCAGTTCCATCTGTTTCCGCACGGCGGGCCACAGATCGGCGGCCGTGTTCCAGTCGCCGGTGGCTTTGGCGTAATCGACCACAGCCGCTGCGTACAGCGCGGCGTAGTCGATGATGTACTCGTGCCCGCGATGAGCCTCGGGATCTTCGAACACGCACGCGGGCAGCAGGCCGTCCGCGCGCGGGAACGCGGCGAACAGGTATAGGCATCGCTGGACCAGGTCGTTGCCGCGGAAGGTGGCGTAGTTCGTCAAAGCCTGCAAGCGAAGATCGCCGATCCACAGGCGCCGGTCGCGCTTGGGGCCATCTTCGAACACCGTCTGCATGCAGTCGCGCAAAGTGGCGATGCTGACTTTGTCGATCTGCCGCATCAGCGCCGGGATAGTCTCCGGCAGGGGCGGTGGATCGGCTCCGGCGGAAGAGAGCGCGGCGGCTTTCATCTGCCCGATCCGCACGGCGTAATTCGGAGACGTGTCGACAATTTCCAGCTTCACGTAGCGGAACGCATACCGGCGCGGCATCTCGACGGTGGCCGGCAGCACGTCGATGTTGATCACCTCGTCCTGCAGCCAGGCCCGGCTGAGGCCGCCCTTGTATGGGTCGAGAGGTTGCGCGACTTCGGCCGGCACTTCGCCGAAGGTCAACTTCAGCCGGGTTGGCGCGTCCACGCCGCGCCCCTCGCCCGCAATCGAGAACGCAAAATGCCCCGCAAGATGGCGGCCGAAATCGACAATGGCAGTGTCGCCGCGGCGCAGCAGGCGATCGCTCAGCGCTTCCGCCGGAGAGACTCGCTCAGTACGCCAGCGCAGAAACTCGGCGCTGTCGGCGACCATCCTGACGATGCCGGCCGGCGCCACGGCTGTCCGGCGAAGCCGCGGTTTCAAACTCTCCGCAATGCCAAGCCACCGCTGCTCGTTCGACGCATCGGACGAAGCGGGGGCAAGCACCGGAGACACCGCCGCACAAGTCGCGGCTTTGACAAAATCACGACGATTCAAAGTAAGTGCCCCCTTCGGGAAGCGTGCGCCGTCGAACGGTGAAGACTCGCTCCGGCCGGCGCTTGAACTTACCTATTTCCCGACAAGCCCTCAGTCCAGCAATTCCACGCGATACTCTTCGATCACCGGGTTGGCGAGCACATCGTGGGCGATGATCTCGATATCTTTCTGCGCCTGTTCGCGGGTCACTCCGCTGGCGATGGCGATATCGAAGAACTTGCCCTGGCGCACTGCCTCTATGGCCGGATAGCCGAGGCTCTGGAGCGCGGCGCGCACCGTCTGCCCCTGCGGGTCGAGCACCGTGCTCTTCAAGGAAACAAAAACGCGAGCTTTCATGGGGAACTTCGATTATAACCGGCGTCGGCATTTGTGGCGCACGCACGAGTGCGGCGCCACTTCCCCGCCCCTGCACTCAGTTCAGCAATCGCCCCTGCCGCAGGAACGCGGGCGTGTCCAGGTCTTCCAGATCGAATTCGATCGACGCTTCCTCCTGGGCGGGCATACCCGTATCGTCGGACCGCGCGGCCGCCGCGATCAAGGGTTCGGGCAACGCCGGAGCCGGCGGCGGAATGGGCTCGGGATCCGCGCCCAACGACCGCACTCTGGTAACTGAACCGGCACGGCGATCCACCACCACGGCGGCTGATGGCTCGGGCTGGATCTTCTGCTCGGGCTGGAACCCGGTGGCGATCACGGTGATCTTCACCGTGTCGGCCAGGCTCTCGTTGAGGATCACTCCGAAGTTGATCTGCGCATCCTCGCATTCGGCCGCTTCGCGGATGATGGAGCAGGCCTCGTTCACCTCGTGCAGCCCCAGGCGGCTGGAGCCGGTGATGTTAATCAGGATGCCCCGCGAGCCGGCGATGCGCGAGTCCTCCAGCAGCGGGCAACTGATGGCATGGCGTGCCGCGTCCACCGCCGCCTTTTCGCCGCGCCCGATCGCGGTGCCCATCATGGCGTAGCCCATGCCCAGCATGGTGGCCTTGATGTCGGAGAAGTCGCGGTTGATCAACCCCGGCGTGGTGATGATGTCGCTGATGCCTTGCACCGCCTGCCGCAGCAGATCGTCCGCCACTTTGAACGCCTCGAAGAAACTGGTGCCGCGCGGCACCAGCGCCAGCAGCCGGTCGTTGGGAATGGCGATCACGGTATCCACCGCCGCAGCCAGCCTGCGCAGTCCCTCTTCGGCCAGCCGCATGCGCCGCGGGCCTTCGAATCCGAACGGTTTGGTCACCACGGCCACCGTCAGCGCGCCCATTTCCTTGGCCAGGCTGGCGATCACCGGGGCCGCGCCGGTTCCGGTTCCCCCGCCCAGTCCCGCGGTGACGAACACCATGTCCGCACCCTCGAGCACCTCCAGAATGTGATCGGTGTTTTCGAGCGCCGCCTGTTGGCCGATTTCCGGATTGGCCCCCGCGCCCAGCCCCCTGGTGAGCTTCGGCCCCAGTTGCAGCTTGTGGGGAACCTCCACCGCCTCGAGCGCCTGCAGGTCCGTGTTCATCACGCAGAAGTCGACCCCCTCCACGCCTTCCCGCACCATGCGCGCCACGGCGTTGCATCCGCCCCCGCCTACGCCCACCACCTTGATCTGGGTCCCTTTGCGCGATTCTTCCGCAATCTCGTATTTGAAGTCGTCGATACGCGAGTCCATCAGCCCCATGTTCTTCTTTCGCCTCCCGCTACAAAATCCTGCTCAACCAGCCCACTGCGGCCCGCTGCCGTCGGGCCTGCTCCTTCAGCTTTGCCGAGTACATCGCCAGGCCGGCGACAGTACACCATTCCGGGTAGAGCATCGACTTCGGCCAACCGTCGATTCCTTCCGCCAGTCCGAATCGCGACTGGCACCCCAGCTCTTCCATCGCCACTTCGAGAATTTCCGTCAGTTTGGCGCCGCCGCCGGCCAGGAAGACGCCGCCGAGCAGCGCGTGCTCCATGCTCACCCGCGCCAGTTCGCCGCGCACCACGCGAAACAAGTCGCGGGCGCGCGATTCCAGAATCAGGTCCACGTGCCTCTGCGGAGCCTGCTGGGGCCCGCGGCCCTCGGGCATCGGCAATTCCACCACGGTGTTCTCGGGCGAATCGGTGGCGCGCGCGCGCCCGTATTCGATCTTGATCTGCTCGGCCTCGGCCGGGTTGACGCACAGGCCGCGCGCCAGGTCGCTGGTAAAGTGGCCTCCGCAAACCCGCACGGTGGAAGCCAGGCACATGGCCTCGTCGTAGTACACAACCAGGGAGGTCGATTCGGCGCCGATGTCCACCACCGCCACGCCCTCGCGCCTCTCCTCCGGCTTCACCGCCGCGTACCAGGCCGCCTGCGCCTCGAAGACCGTCTCTTCCACCAGCAGGTGCGCCTGGTTCACCGCTCCCACCAGCGCGCTGTGTTCCCGCGCCGAAGCCGTCAACAGGTGAACGTTCAGCTCCAGCCGCGACGCCGTCATCTTGCGCGGCTCGCGGTGGCCTGGCTGATCGTCCACCACGAAGTCCTGCGGGTACACTTGCAGAATCATGCGGTCTTCCGGCAACTGCACGTTCACCGCGTGCTCCTTCACCCGGTTGACATCGCGCTGATGGATCTCCCGCGGGTAACCCAGTTCCACCACGCCGCGCCCGGCCGCGCCGCGCATGCTGGGGCCGCCCATCCCCACCACCGCCGACCCCACCGAAACGCCCGCGCTCAACTCGGCTTCCTGGAGCGCCGCCAGAACCGATTCGGACACCGCTCCCTGATCCGCGATCGATCCCTTCGACCAGCCTTGCGATTCCACCGACGCGCAGCCCAGCAGGCGCAGCCGATCCTCCATCGCGCAAATCACCATGCGGGTCCTGCTGCTGCCCGCGTCGAGTCCCACTGCGTATATCGGTTTGTCCCGCATAGTTATTCCTTGGCGGTGATGCGATCGTCCAGGCGGAGGTCGAAAGTCCTCGCCTGCGGCGTCCGCTGCTGGATTTCCTGGAAATGACCAAGAAAATTCAGATAGCGCCGCCCATATTCGGAATCGCCCAGAAGCAGCGACACGGCCTGGTGATCCACCTGCACCACCACCCGCATGTCCTCCGGGTCGGAGGCGTCCACTTCGGAGACATCCTTGGCCAGGTAGCCCAGATCCTCTTCCAGCCTCAGCAGCGCCTGCACCCGCTCGCGCCGCGTTTCTTCCGTCGAGTCCTCGCGGATTCCGCTAAGCACGGGGAACGTAAACGAGGCCTGCGGTGGCGGCTCCAGCAGCACGCCCTCGGCGTCGATCAGCGCCACGCTGGTCCCGAGGAAGACGAACGCCACCGGAACGCGCTCGCGGATGCGCACCATCAGCCGGTCCGGCCAGACGCGCGAGACCGAGGCATCTTCCACCCAATCGATCCCGAGCAGGCGGCGCTGCCGTTCGGCCAGCGGAACGGCCAGAATTCCGTGGCCGAAATCGGCGTCGAAAACGTGCCGCACCTTCGAGCGCGATGCGTAGCGCAGCCCGGTGATGGCCAGCGCTTCCTGGCGGTCGCGAGACAGCGTGTACCGCGGGTCGGTGGACAGGTAGTCGCGCAGCTTCAGCGCCGCCGCCGCGGTGGATCCGCACGCCAGGCACGCCGCCGCCAGGCCCAGCCACAGCCGCCAGCGAATCCCGCCGCTTTTCTTGTTATCCCGCGCCACTGGGCGCCTCCGATCGCAATCGCTCCAGAACCTGTTCGCCCGCCTGCCACACGTTGCCCGCGCCCAGCGTCAGCACCAGATCGCCCGCCCGCGCCACCGCCAGCAGGTCCTCCACTCCGCGCGCCATCGTCCCCGCGTACTCCACCGAGCGGTGGCCGAACTGCCGGATCCGCTCCACCAGCGCTTCCGCCGTCACTCCCTCGATGGGCTTCTCCGAAGCCGCGTAAATGTCCATCACGAACACGCTGTCGGCTTGGTGGAAGGCGCGCCCGAATTCGTCCATGAGGTGAAACGTTCGCGAGTAGCGGTGCGGCTGGAACAGCACGTGGATGCGGTCGAAGCCACACAGGCGCGCCCCCTCGAGGGTCGCCCGAATCTCGGTCGGATGATGGCCGTAATCGTCCACCACCGTGATGCCCCGCTCCTTGCCGCGCACCTGAAAACGGCGGTCCACGCCGCTGAAGGTCGCCAGCGCTTCGCGAATCGCATCCGGTTTCACCTCGAGTTCCAGCGCCACCGTCACCGCCGCGGTCGCGTTCAGCACGTTGTGCCGGCCGGGAATCCGCAGGTGGAAGCGGCCCAGGTCCTTCCCGCGCGAGCGCAGCCGGAAGTCGCTCGAGAAAGAGCCGCAGGCGATCTCGCCGGCCTCCATGTCGGCCTGCGCCGTGGTGCCGTACGTGATCGTGCGCCGCCGGATGGCCGGCAGGATGCCCTGCACGTTGGCGTCGTCCAGGCAGACGATTGCGGCCCCGTAGAACGGCACCTTGTTGACGAACTCGATGAACGCCGCCTGAATCGCCTCCAGCGACGGATAGTGGTCCAGGTGCTCGCGATCGATATTGGTGACCACCGCCACAATCGGCGCCAGCTTGACGAAGGAGCCGTCGCTTTCGTCCGATTCGGCCACCAGAAAATCGCTGCGTCCCACTCGCGCGTTGGCGCCGCCCATGGTGCCGACCTTCCCGCCCACCACCACCGTGGGGTCCAGACCGGCGCAGCTCAGGATCGTCGCGGCCATGGATGTGGTGGTGGTCTTGCCATGGCTGCCCGCCACCGCGATGCCGTACTTCAGGCGCATCAGCTCCGCCAGCAGCTCGCCGCGCGGGATCACCGGAATCTGCAGCCGGCGCGCCTCGAGAACCTCGGGATTCTGCTCGTCCACCGCCGAGCTGACCACCAGCGCGCGCGCCCCGGCCACGTTGGACGCGGCATGGCCTTCATAGATCCGCGCCCCCAGGCCGGCGAGCCGCTCCGTGGTGGCCGAGAGCCGCAGGTCCGAGCCGCTGATCTCGTAACCCAGGTTCAGCAACACCTCGGCGATGCCGCTCATGCCGATGCCGCCGATTCCGGTGAAGTGAAAGTGTTGTGGACGAAAAAACATTTCCTTGTTATATTGTTTCGGCTCGCGCCGCAACTGTCAATCGAAAAGGTGGGGCATGCTTTAGCTTGCCCGTTTTTCTTCCGGGCCGGCACAGCCCAAAACGCACTACCACCGCGCCACCTCCTCCATGATCTCGGCCGCCCGCTGCGCCGCTCCGGGCCGCGCGAACTGGCGCGCCGACTCGCCCATCCGCTCGAGCGCGCCCTCATCTGAAGCCAACTCGCGTACCAGCCTGTATAGGCGTTCTCCGTTCATCGCGACGTCGCGGACCAGGCGCGCCGCACCGCCCCGTTCGATGGCTTCCGCGTTGCGCGTCTGGTGGTCGTCGGCGGCGAACGGGAAGGGAACCAGAATGGACGGCTTCCCCGCCGCGGCCAGCTCCGAAACCGCGCCCGCGCCGGACCGGCACACCACCAGGTCGGCCTCGCCGAACGCCGCCGGCATATCGGCGATGAACGGCGTCACCTCTCCCTCCAAACCGTAGGCCGCGAACGCCTGCCGCATCTCTTCCGCCTCGTTCAGGCCGCATTGGTGTACGATGCGAACCGGAAACCCCGCCGCGCGAAACAGCGGCCAGCTTTCCCGGCCGGCCCGGTTGAGCGTGCGGGACCCCTGGCTGCCGCCGGTGATCAGCAGGTTCAACCGATCGCCACGAGCCTTGGGCGGAAGAGCGAAGAATTCCTCCCGCACCGGCAGTCCGGTCAGCTCGGGATTGCCCCGCGCGAAGTACCGCGCGGTTTCCGGAAATGCGATCAGCGCGCGCGCCGCCAGCCGCCCGATCGCGCGATTGGTGAATCCGGGAATCGCGTTCGGCTCCATCACCACCACCGGGACGCGCTTTACCAGCGCCGCCACCACCGGCGGCCCGGCCACGTACCCGCCCATGCTGAAAACCGCCGACGCGCGATAGTTCAGCGAGGCCAGCGTGACGAACGGCAAGCGCGCCAGCGTCTCCAGTTTCTGGCGCGCGCCGACCCGATTCAGCCCGCCGATTTCGATCGTTCTCAACTCGAACCCTTCGGCCGGAACCAGCCTGGCTTCGAGGCCTCGTTCCGTTCCCACGAAAAACACCTGGTGACCCCGCCGCCGCAACTCACGCGCCACCGCCAGCGCTGGAATCACGTGCCCGCCCGTCCCCCCGCCCGCCATCAGGAACGGAGGCTTATCCCGCATGCTCGCTCACGTTCATCAAGATTCCCAGCATCGCCAGCGTGCTCACCAGCGAACTGCCGCCGTAGCTGATCATCGGCAGCGGAATTCCCTTGGTCGGGGTGAGGCCCAACACCACGCTCATATTGAAAAAACCTTGCACCACGATCACCATAGTCACGCCCAGCGCCAGGTAGCGGCCGAAATCGTCGCGCACGCGCAGCGTGGCCCGCAGGCCGCGCCACAGGATCACCAGGAACCCAGCCAGCAAACCCACCGTGCCGACCAGGCCCATCTCCTCGCCCACCACCGCGTAAATGAAATCGGTGTGCGCCTCCGGCAAATACATCAGCTTCTGCCGCCCGTTCATTAGCCCCACGCCGGCCACGCCGCCCGCGCCCACGGCGATCTGCGATTGCTCCAGCTGGTAATTGGTGCTGCGCGTGCGCAGGGTCTGTTCGCTGCGCGCCTTGATCCAGCCGTGCGGGTCGATGCGCGACACGTAGCGGAAATCGGGGTCGAAGAAGCGGACCACGCGCCCCAGCCGGTACGGCTCCGCGTAAATCGAGACCATCAGCCCCAGCATCGCCAGCCCGGCCACGATGAAGCAATACCGGAACTGCAGGCCGGCCACGAAGAACACCACCATGGCGGCCACGCCCAGCACGACCGCCGTTCCCAGGTCCGGCACCACCACCGCGAAAATGAGAAACCCCACCGCCAGCGCCGCCGGTATCAGCGTGTGCCGCGCGCTGTTAATGGCCCGCGCGCGCCAGGTGACGAAGAACGCCAGGAAGATCACCAGCGCCAGCTTGGCCAGTTCCGACGGCTGCACTCCCACCGGCCCTCCCAGCCGCAGCCACCGGTGGTGCTCCGCATCCACGAAGTACACCGCGAACAGCAGCATCAGCGCCACGCCAATGGCGCTGAAAGCCACCGCCGGACTCTGGAACGCGTGGTAATCGGTCCGCTTGAGCGCCATCATCGCCACCACGGCCAAGGCGGCATAAGCCGCCTGGCGAACCACGAAATACCAGCTCGAGTTGAAGCGCGGGTCCAGCCGGGCCATGATCGAGGAGGCGCTGTAGACGATCAGCAGGCCGAACAGCACCAACGCCAGCACGGCCGCGAAGAGAATCTTGTCGGTCTTGAAGATCTGCATATCAGTTCTGTGCCTCGAGCCCGTTCACGATCTGCTTGAAGGTTTCCCCGCGATGCTCGAAGCTGCGGAATTGGTCGAAACTGGCGCAGGCCGGCGCCAGCAACACCGTGTCGCCCTCGTGCCCGTGGCTATAGCCGTATTGAATCGCCGCCTCCAGCGTGCCCGATTCCACCAGCGGCACCGCCCCGTCCAACTGGCGGGCGAGCTTCGGCGCGGCGGCGCCAATTAGCAGCGCCGCGTGGGCTTTCCTCGCCAGCGGTTCGCGCAGCGCCGAAAAATCCAGCCCCTTGTCCTTGCCGCCCAGAATCACCCACAGGCCGCCCGGAAGCCCCTCCAGAGCCTTCAACGTGGCGTCCACGCTGGTGGCTTTCGAGTCGTTATAGAAATCGATGCCACCAACCTTGCGCACGAATTCCAGCCGGTGTTCGACGGCGTGGAACGTCCGCACGGCGGCGGCAATCGCATCGATCTCGACGCCGGCGCGCGCGGCGGCGATCGAAGCCGCCAGCACGTTCTCCACATTGTGCCGCCCGCGCAGCGGAATCTCGCCGGCTTCCATCAAAAACCTCCCGTCGAGTATCAGCTTTTCGCCGCGCAGGTGCGCGCCGCGCTCCACTGCGCGCGTGCCGCTGAACCGCTCCACGGTCGCCGCGGTCTGGCTGGCGTAGCCGGCCGTCACGGGATCGTCCGCGTTCAGAATGGCGAAATCGCCGGCGGTCATGTTGCGAAACAGCCGGGCCTTGGCCGCCGCGTAGTTCTCGAACGTATGATGCCGGTCCAGATGATTCTCGGTGACGTTCAGCGCCAGCCCCACATGCGCGTGGAAATCGGCGGTGGTCTCGAGTTGAAAACTGGAAAGCTCCAGCACGTTCCAGCCGTCCTCGCGCGAGGTCGCGATCATCGCCGTCACCGGCGTTCCGATGTTGCCGCCCACCTGCGTCTCCAGGCCCGCCGCGCGCAGAATGTGGCCGATCAGGCTGGTGGTGGTGGTTTTGCCGTTCGATCCGGTGACGGCGATGGTGCGCCCCTTCAGATACGGGGCCGCCAGTTCGACTTCGCCGATCACGTTCACGCCCCGGTTACGGGCGTCCTCGAGCGGCGCCAGATCGGCCGGAACGTCGGGCGAAATCACCACCGCGTCGCAATCCAGGAATGTCGCCGGCGTCTGCAATTCGAACGGAACCGCCAGGCGCTCGAGCGCTTCCGCCGCCTCGCCCAGTTCGGCCAGCGGCTTCAGATCGGTGGCGCGCACGCACGCTCCCAAGCCCGCCAGCAGGTGCGCCGACGCCAACCCCGATTTTTTCATGCCGACCACCAGCACTCTGGCGCCGGCCCAATTCGTTTTCATCTCAGTTTCAGCGTGGTCAGCGCGAACAGCGCCAGCACCAGGCCCACGATCCAGAAGCGCGCGATGATCTTCGATTCCGTCCATCCCAGTTGCTCGAAATGGTGGTGCAGCGGCGCCATCTTGAAAATGCGTTTGCCGTGGCGCAGCTTGTAACTCCCCACCTGCAAAATCACCGACACCGCCTCGAGAATGAAAACGCCGCCGATGAAGGGCAACAGCACTTCCTGTTTGATCAGCACCGCCACCACCGCCATGCCGCCGCCCAATCCCAGGCTCCCGACGTCGCCCATGAAGATCTCCGCCGGGTGCGCGTTGTACCACAGGAATCCCAAGCTGGCGCCCGTCATCGAGCCGCAAAACACGGTCAGCTCCGACGAGTGCGGATTGCGCGCCAGTTGCAGGTACTGCACCAGTTGCGCGTGGCCGCCCGCGTAGGTCAGAATCGTCAGCGCGCCCGCCGAAATCACCATCAGCCCGATTGCCAGGCCGTCCAGGCCGTCCGTCAGGTTCACCGCGTTCGACGAAAACACTACCACCAGCGCCACGAACACCAGGAACGGCAGAACGCCGAACAGGTACGTCCAGGGGTTGGCCAGCAGGCCGTCGATCAGCAGCGAGGGCTGATAACCCTTAATGAACGGAACGTTCACCGCGGTGGAATACTGCCCGTGGGCGCGCAGCACCAGCAGAGTGGCGCCGAAGCCGAAGCCCAGCACAAACTGGTACAACAGTTTCCGCTTGCCCGACAGTCCCAGGTTGCGCCGGTTGGTGACCTTGGCGTAATCGTCCAGAAATCCGACCCACCCGTAGCCCACCAGCGCGGCCAGCGCCACCCACACGTAGACACTGCGCAAGTCCGCCCATAGCAGGGTCGGAATCACGATCGAAATGATGATCAGCACGCCGCCCATGGTCGGCGTTCCGGCCTTGCTCCGATGCGACTTGGGGCCCTCCTCGCGAATGAACTGGCCAATCTGGAATTGCCGCAGTTTCGCGATCAGCCACGGCCCCAACGCCACGCACAGGAATAGCGCCGTCATGCTGGCAAACGCGGTGCGAAAGGTGGTGTAACGGAAGACGCGGAAGGCGCTCACGTGCCGGAAGAGCTGTTCGTAGAGTAGATAGTAAAGCATCGGGTTAGCTCGGGGTTGGCCCCGCGGCGGTCGGGAGCTTGGCCGGCGCCTCCGCTTGAAACCTTTCTAGAGCCCGCTCCATGCGCACCCCGCGCGATCCCTTGAACAGCACCGCGTCCCCCGCCTGCGCCATGGCGCGGACGAATTCCCCCGCCTCGACCGGGTCCTCGAAAAACTGCGCCGAGCGAATCCCCTCGGCCGCCGCCGCTTCCACCATCAGCCGCGCCTGGCCGCGCACGCCGATCAGCGCGTCCACTC
>JBAVIH010000395.1:0-7694 GCA_049686695.1 Bryobacteraceae bacterium
TACTCTGGCTATTAGTGAAATTCTATCCGCAGGCGCTGGCGATTCTGGCTGTCTCTTCGCACGCCAAGGCGATGGCCGAGAACTTATACAGGTTCATCTGGTCCTGGCTGATCTGCGTTATCGTGACCATTCTGGTTAGTTTGGCGACTAAGCCCAAGCCGGATTCGGAACTGAAGAACCTGGTGTACGGCCTTGCCCTGATGCCTGCCGACGACGTGGTCCCCTGGTATCGCCGGCCTATCTTCGCGGCGGCGCTGGTGGCCGCGGTTTTCGTCGGTTTGAATGTAGTTTTCTGGTAAGTGACATGAGTTATTCGAAGAAGGAGCGGATGCTTCGCGCTCTCAAACGCCAGCCGGTCGACCGGCTCCCCACGCAATCCAACTACACGCGGAAGATGGGAGCGCTGCTGGCGGAGCACTTCGGAATCGCCGAAGCGGAGTTACCGGAGCGTTTGGGCAATCACCTGCTGCGCGTGGACATCGACCATGCTCGCCGCACGACCGCGGATGGGTCGATCGAGTTCGATTGGTGGGGCGCGGGATGGGACACTCGAACGGAGGGTTACTGGCATGCTTTCTCTCCGCTCGAAGACTCGCTCGACCTGGATCGCTTTCCGTGGCCCGATCCGAACGATGCGGCGATTTTCGCTACGGCGGAGCAGACCATTCTCCGCCACGGCGCGAGTTACTTCATTGCGCCAAATCTCGGAATGTGTCTCTTTGAACGGGCCTGGTCGCTGCGCGGATTCGATGCCCTGCTGATGGATATGTTGGAGCGCACGGAATGGGTCGAGGATTTGTTAGACCGCATTCTGGAGATTCAATTAGCGCTCTCGAGGAGATTCGTCGCGGCCGGCGCGGCCGGCGGGTATTTCGGCGACGACTACGGCGCGCAGCGCGCCATGTTGTTCTCGCCACGACTGTGGCGCAGGCTGATCAAGCCGCGGTTGGCGAAGCTGTTCGCGGTTTTTGTGAATGCGGGGCTTCCGGTGATTCTGCACTCCGACGGCGACATCAAGGCGATTCTGCCGGACCTGGTGGAGATCGGCTTGACGACGCTCAATCCGGTGCAACCGGAAGTGCTGGAGCACACCTGGCTCCAAAGAGAGTATGGCGCGAAGCTGAGTTTCTACGGTGGGGTGTCGACGCAGGGAGTGCTGCCGAATGGTACGGTGGCGGAAGTGCGGGCGGCGACGATTGCCTGCGCCCGCACGCTGGCTCCGGAAGGGACGGGGCTGCTGCTGGGGGCTTCGCACCGGATGCAATCCGACATACCGGCGCGGAACGTGGAGGCGATGCTCGATGCTCTCGACAAATCCAGCGACTGACTGGGCGGTGGATTCGGAGGCGCGCGCCGAGAGCATGGCCGCGCGCTTCCGCGAGAGATTCCGAAGCGAGCCGGAACTGTGGGCGCGCGCACCGGGCCGCGTGGATTTGATGGGCAGCCACACGGATTATAACCTGGGCTTCGTGCTGACACTGCCGATCGGCAGAGACACGTGGATCGCCGCGCGGCGCAGGGGCGATGGCATCGTGCGCGCATATTCGATGAATCTCGATGCAGCGGATGAGTTCCGATTGGATAGGATCGACTCGATTGCCGAATCGAGATGGTGCAACTATGTGCGGGGCGTCGCCGCCACGCTGCAAGGCGCGGGGTTCGCGCTTACGGGTTGCGACGCGACGATTCACAGCACGGTTCCGCTGGAGAGTGGGTTGAGTTCGTCCGCGGCGCTGGAGTGCGCGGTGGCGACGGTATTCGAGAAGTTAGGCGGCTGGAGCCTGACACCGGAACGGAAGGCATTGCTGTGCCAGAAAGCCGAGAACGAGTTCGTTGGCGTGAAGTGCGGAATTCTGGATCAGTATTCGTCATGCCTGGGCCGGCGGGGATGCGCGCTGCTGCTCGACTGCCGCGACCTTTCGACGCGCACGGTGCGGATTGGCGAAGGGATTCGCGTGGTGGTGTGCAACACGATGAGCCCACGCCGGCTGTCGGGCGGCGAATACGCGCAGCGAAGGGCCGAGTGCGAGCAGGGCGCCGCCATGTTGGGCGTGCAAGCGCTGCGCGATGTTACACCGGAGATACTGGCGGCGAGACGGCACGAGCTTTCGGAGAGAGTCGCCAGAAGATGCGAATTCATCGTCGCCGAGAGCGCGCGCGCAGAGTTACTGGCCCTGGCGCTTTCAATGGGTGACCGGCAGGCCGTTGGCCGGCTCTGCGCGGAATCGTTTGCGGGCGCGCGAGACTTATATGAGATATGCTCACCTGCGATGACGGCCATGATAGATGCGATGCTAGGGGCGCCGGGAGTTATCGGCGCGCGTCAGGCCGGCGCGGGATTCGGAGGGTCGATGGTGGCACTGGTGGATGACTCATGCTCGGACGCCTTCCGCGCCGCCGTTTCGGATGCCTATCATCGCGCCACGCAAGTAACTCCCGATATCTACCCGGTTGAGGCCGCGCCGGGAGCGGAAGCGTTCGACAGAGAGAAGATAAGCGGATGAGCGTAGAGACGCTGCCCGATCCTGCCGCCAGTTAAATGCCCGGCCCGGCATTCATGCGATCCAAACACGATGCGGCGGCGAGCAGAGACCGTCCGGCGGGGGTGTCATGCAGACGTTGCGCCTGGCCGGCCAGTTTGCGCGCGGATGCCCAATCCTGCGCCGCGAGAGCCTCGCGGGCGGATTCGCGGGAGCGCGAGGCACGCACCGCCAGAGACATCAGGCGGGTGAGATCGGCGCCGCAGCGGGGACACACGGCGGCGCCGCGAAATCCCGCCCGGCAGACCGGACAGCCGCTCACTGCGCCTCCAGGAAGAAGAGCAGTTCGCGCAGCGCCGTGACGGCCTGGGCTAACTCGCCGGCATCACCCTCCGCGAGCGCGGTTTCGATCCGTTCGTTGAGCGCCACCGCCTCCTCCACATCGTCGGCATGAATCCGCCCGAGGATGGCCCGGGAGCGTTCGAGCAGCCGTTCGGCCTCGGCGCGGCCCGGAAATTCGAGTGGCGCGGCGATGGCCTTGACGGCCTCGGTTTCGACATCGTCGATAACATCGTCATCCGCCGGTTCGTCCTCGAAGTCCATTTCCCGCGACGCCCAAAGGCTTTCCAGCCGTTTGCGCGCGCTGGCGATCTCCTCGGGGCTCTTGGCGGCGAACGCGTTGCGGATGGTGATGTGCTTGCTCTTGCCGGTCTCCTTCTCGATCGCGGTCACGTGCAGGATGCCGTCCAGATCGAGGTGCATGCGGCAGAGCACTTCGGCGGGCGTGTCGCCGGCGCGCAGCCCGTCGATTTGGAAGTGGCCGACCGGAACGTTCTTGAGCGCGTCTTCGTCGTCGCCCTGGAAGATTTCGATTTCCACCTCGGTTTGCCCGGTGTGGGCCGTATAGTAACTCTCGGTGCGGGTGACCGGTAGCGGCGTGTTGCGATGAACGATGGGGTGGTAACAATGCGGGTACGGAACACCCCCACGCATGCCCAGGTAGGATGGACCGAACGAGTACGGCGAGACGTCCACCAGCACGCGGTCGACGTCGTGGCCGCCCAGCCGCGAGGCCAGCACGCCGGCGCCCAGAGCCACGCACAGGTCCGGGTGCACGTCCTGCAAAGGCTCGAGGCCGGTCCGCTCCTGGAGCAGGCGCACCACCAGGGGCGTGCGCGTGCTTCCGCCGACCAGCACCACCGAGTCGATCTGGCGCACGGTCAGGCGGGCGTCCTCGAGGGCCTTGGAAACGCTGTCCAGGGTGGAGTCCATCAGCGGACGAATGCTCCACTCGTAGTCGGTGCGCGAAATCTCGGCGTCCAGGTGGAGCGGCGTGCCGTCGCGCAGCACCAGGTTTTCCTCGCGCACGCGCGCGTACGGTTCGTAGCTCAGCTTCTTCTTGGCTTCTTCGGCGGCCCACCATAGCCGCGTGCGGGCGGTTGGCTCGTCCTTGAGGGAGAGCCCGTGGCGCTTCTCGAAATCGCCGGCCAGGGTGGCGTAGAGCAGGTCGTTGAAATCGTCGCCGCCGAGATGGTTGTTGCCGTGGCTGGCCAGCACCTCGGTGACTTCGCCTTCGATGGTGACGATGGAGACGTCGAAGGTGCCGCCGCCGAGGTCGTAGACCATCACGGTGCGGCGGCGGCCGTCGCCGAAACCGTGAGCCAGGCTGGCGGCGGTGGGCTCGTTGAGAATGCGCACCACTTCCAGTCCGGCCAGCGCGCCGGCCTCGCGGGTGGCGTTGCGTTGCGCATCCGAGAAGTACGCCGGGACGGTGATGACGGCCTTTTCCACCGGGCGGCCGAGATCGCGCCGCGCCCAGGCGGCGAGTTCGCGCAGAATGAAGGCGGAAATCTCCTGCGGGGTGAATTTGCGATCGCCCAGAGACACCGTTTCCGCCGTCCCCATCTTGCGTTTGATGCTGCGGACGGTGCGCTCCGGGTAAAGCAATTGCTGGCGGCGCGCTTCCTGGCCCACCAGCAGGTCTCCCGCCGGAGTAATCCCGACGCACGAAGGCAGCATTCCCGGTTCGGGGCCGAGCACGCGCACCTTGCCATCGACGAACGCCGCGATCTCCGAGTTGGTGGTACCCAGATCGATGCCAACCACCAGTTCCGTATCAGCCATTGGATTGCTCCCTTAGATTCTCCGGCCTGCGTGCCACGCGCACCTCGGCCGGCCGGTAGACCGCTCCATTCCATTCGTAGCCGCGCCGGAGGACGGCCACTACGGTCCCTTCGGCGGCCAAGCCGGTCTCCTCGATGCCGATGGCGTGCATTTGGCCCGCGTCGAAGGCACAATCCCGGCAGTCGATTTCGCTGACGCCGAAGGTGGCCAGCGCCTCGTCCAGACGGGCCAGGGTCAGCGCATAGCCTTCGCGGAGCGCCCCCACGATTTCGGCTCCGCGCGGGCTTTCCCGGCGTTGCCACCAACGCCGGGGCGAAGCGATGGCGGAGGCGGCGGAGCGCGCGGTCTCTTCGCCGCGGAGCAAACGGTCGCGCAGATCCAGCAGCACGTCCAGCACTTCGCGGCGGGCCTGGAGGCGTGCCTGCTCGATGGCCGCCGCCAGCGCCGGCGCCATTTCCGCGATGGGCGCCACGGTTTCGCCGAGCTGTTTGAAGCTGCGCCCTTGCAGCTTCACCTCCTGCGCCAGCACGGTCAGCGCGGCTTCGACCGCATAGAGGTCTCCCTCCGGCGGAACGGCCGGCGCGTCCAGCAACTCGGCCGGGATGCCTTCCGGCGCGTCTTCGCGCGCCAGCGCCTCGTCCAGCCGGGCGGTGAAGCGGCGCAAAATCGATTCGCGATCGGGTTGACTCATTTTTCGTGTAGCGCGGCCAGCCAGGCCTTGGGGCCGGTGAACCCGCGCAGCGGCGTGCGCCCGTCCAGGAGGTTGGTCAGGGGTTGCGAAGGATTCTCTCCGAACAGCCGCCGCCGGGTGCGCTCGCGCGGATCCCGCAACTCCGCGTAGGCGTCGCGCACCCGTTCGAAGGCTTCCGCGTCGCGCTCCGGCGGATGCTCGCGGATTTTGCGCAAATAGGCGGCGCGAATATCGTCGTCGGAGGCTTCCGGCTCGATGCCGAGCACCTGGTACGGGTCTATCGTAGGCATAGGGTTTCCTAGAACAACAGCTCCTCGTCGTCGGCGGGGCGAGCCGGCCGGCCGCGGCGCCGCCGCGGAAAGGGCGGCTCGAAATCGAAGGGCGAATCGAGCGAGTCCGCAAATGGGTTGTAGGGCTCGGCCGGCTGATTTTTTGTCTTCCGTTCGCGTTTCAGCACGGCTTGCAGCCGCCGCTGGCTCATCGGCGGCGGTTCTCCGCCGAAGCAGGCGTCCAGACTCACGTCCCGCCACAGGGCGGCGGCTTCCGTGGCCAACCCCGAATCTCCGACGAGCCGCGCCAGCGCCAGGGCCGCGCACAGGCAGTCTTCCCGGCGCTGATAGTTCCATTCGGAATACGCCTTCGCGCGCAGCAGCAGGAAGCGCGCTTCGGCGCCCTTGCCCGCCGCCAGACCGGCCGCGGACACCGCGAAGGCCACATCCTTCCATCCGAGGCGGATGACGGTGCGGCCCAGACGTTCGAGCGCCGTGGTATCGGCGGTGCGCAGTTCCTGCGCGATTGCCCGCTTCGATTCTTCCGGCGGGCTGATGGTGAGGCCGAGATCCCATCCCATCTCGCAGACACGCGGGATGGCCTGTACCCAGCCTTCCCGCGCATCCTCGTTCCGGATACCGATCTCAACGTCGCACAGGCTCCCAGCCGCGGCTACGGCCAGCCTGGCCGCCAGCGGCTGTCCTAGCAATTGACGCGCTTTTTCGAATGCCGCTACCGCGGCCTGCTCGTCACCCGAAAGGAACGCCGCGATATAGCGCAAAGCGGCCACGAAAGCCGGCCGGTCGTTTTCACGCGCCTGTGGCAAGCTCTCCAGTTCGGCCAGTTCCGGTTCGGCCAGATGCGGCTTGCGCTGCTTCAGATGACGGACTGCGCCGAGAATCAGCAGGCGCAGGCGCGCGCGGCGGACTTCCGCATTGACGCCGTCGAGTTCCTCGGCCTGCCGCAGATATCCGAGGGCTTTCTTCAACGCGTTGCGATCCTCGGACATCCGCATCAGGAGCAGCAGCGGACGCGGGTCGGCGGGAATCGCCGTGCGCCAGGCTTCGGCGGCGGCCTGGGCGGAGGCGGGCTGACCGCTCTGAGTAGCCCAATGGGTCCAGCGCTCGAAGACTTGCGCGCATGGGTCCATAGCGGCGGCCCGCTCGAACAGCGGTTCGGCGTGCAGGTGGTCCAGCGGCGGCTCGCCGGCATCGAAACCCTCGACCATCTCGCGGTGCAGCGCCTGGGCGGCGTCGTGATGCTCGCGCGCAAGATCGCCGGGGTCGATCTTGGCCGCCAGTTCCGCCATATGAAGATACAGGACGGCGGCTTCCGGCCCGCGTGCCGGGAACCATCCCTCCTGAATCGCAGCGTGACGGAACATCTCCCACACGCTGCTCGCGAACAGCGGGGGTGCGCCGGCCACTTCGAGCCCGCGCGCCTGCAACAGCAGGAACCGGGCGTCTCCTTTGGGCAGCCCTCCCAAGGCGGCGTTGATCTGCGAGGGCGGCAGGTCCTGGAGCATCCCCATCACCGCGACCCGGCGGCGGAACTCGGCCAGGATTGCGGGGCATTGCCGCTGCACCAGCGGCGCCGCGGTGCGGATGGCTCCCACGATGAGCTTGGGCGCGTCTTCCTCGAACGCCGCATCGATTCCTTGCAAGGCCCGGCGCAAGGCATCGAAAGTGCCGCCCGCCTGCGCCACCAGGGCAGCCGCGGCCGGCTTGAGTTTTTGCGCGTCTCGGGCCCCCAGCAGAGCTTCCAGGGCGGGGACCAGGCGCGCCGGCGCCGATTCGGGATCGATGGCGCGAAGGTGCTCCGCGCAGGCGGCGTCCTCGTGACGGTAGTAACAGGCTATGGCGCGCACCAGGAACTTCCATGGCGCCAGCGGGCTGCGGCGCGAAACCTCGGGCAGCCCGAGCGCGGCATCCTCCACCGGACCGCTGGTGACCGCGTCGAATGCCCGCGCAACCGCATCGGCGGCGCGCCGCAGAGGATGTTCCGCGGCCAACGCCGCGCATGCCGCCAGGGCTGCCGGATCGGACAGGCTGCAACGGAGGGCCCGTTCCACGGAGGCTCGCGCTTCCGCCGACGCGGCCGGGTCCGACAAGGGCCGTACCAGTTCGTCC
>JBAVIH010000396.1:0-26109 GCA_049686695.1 Bryobacteraceae bacterium
GGTATGAGCGGGTGAACCGGCGTGACCATGGATGAGTGAGTTGCCGCTAAGCGGGAGCGGCCTTACCAGGAAAGTTTGCAGTTGTTAATTCGCAAACGGCGGTTCGACAAGCCGCCGCCCGAAAGACATTGCTCAGAACGCGGACAGAATCACGTTGCCTCATTCGGAGGTCTCGTGGTCCCGCGTGTAACCGGGCGCCCATTGCGGCAGCGATCCTGCAATTGGTGAAAAAACTTCCCGGTCATGGATTTTCCATCGTGTAAAACGGGGCGGAAAACGCGGCCGCTGGACAGAACTCCTTGAATCCCAAGCCAGTGAACGCTGGCACTCCGCTTGCTGTGCGAATCCCTCAACAATTCAATTCGGAGTTTCGGGTGTCGTGCGTTTCGGGACGGGTCGACCCGGCGCCTGGCCAATCGGCGCCCGGCGTGGCACTGAGGTTCGGGATTCCCCAGCCCTAACCTTGGTCGGCATGGCGAGTAAAACCATCGACAGCGCTGAAAATCGCCTAAAGGCAGCATTGAAGACAAAGGGGCCTTGTCATTAACTTTAGAGTTGGCCGGCCGACAGGCAGCCGCGTACGTCGTGACATCTTTGAGCCGGGTATTCATGGCGCCCTTTCCGGAGGTTGAGCAGTTGCACACCGACATCGTTGAGAAGAGGCTGCCGCGCCCTCCGGCGCGTGGTTTTTCGCTTGCTCTTCTCCTCGCAGTCGTGCCCGGTGTGGCGTTTGGACAGGACACGCTGGCGTTGTCGTCGGGTTCCGGCGTCCAGGGCGGCGCCGTCACGCTGAACCTGTCGTTGAGCTCTCCGGCGGGGAGCGCGCCGGCGGGAGTCCAGTGGACGCTGACTTACGCAGCGGGCAATATCGCCACCATAAGCGCGGTCGCCAGCCCCAGCGCCACCGCGGCAGGCAAAACGATCGCCTGCCTTTCGAGCCCGGTTTCTTATTCCTGCCTGCTGTCCGGGACGACCGATGCGGCAATCGGGAACGGTGTCGTCGCGGTGATCAACCTGACGATGACCGGTTCGGCGGTTACCACGCCGGTTGGCCTCGCTAACCTGGCTGGCGCGTCCGCTGCCGGAAGCCCGATTTCCATCACCGGCACCGGTGGAACGATAACCCTCCCCGCGCCTCCCGCCCCATTGCCGGCGTTGACCGGACTCTCGTGCAGCCCCACATCGCTCAGCATCGGAGGTTCGTCAACCTGCACGGCCACACTGAACGTGCCCGCACCTTCCGGTGGCGCCACCGTCGCACTCTCCAGCAGCACCAGCGCGCTGACCGTGCCGGCTTCGGTGACTGTGGCATCGGGGGCATCGTCGGCGAGCTTCACGGCGATTGCGGGAACGATCCCGGCCAGTCAGACGGCGGTTGTGACGGCTTCCTTGAATGGCGGCTCCCAGAGAGAGTTTGTCGCGCTGGTGTCCACCACCGCCGCGTCCGCGACGTCCGTGAGCCTGCTTTCCTGCAGTCCGACGAGTCTGAACTCGGGATGGGTTACCAACTGCATCGTGACGTTGTCGCAGGCGGCGGGCTCCGCGGGGGTTACCGTCGCACTTTCGAGTAGCACCACGTCGCTCAACGTGCCGGCCTCGGTGACCGTGGCACCCGGAGCGACGTCAGCCGCTTTTATCGCTTACGCGGGCACGATTACCAGCGATCTTACGGCAGTCGTGACGGCCAGTTACAACGGCAGTTCGCAGACAACGTCCGTGTCACTCCTGGCGCCAGGATCGGTAAGTTACGTGTCTTGCCTGCCGCCGACCCTCACTTCGGGCGGCACCGCCGCGTGTTCGGTGGGATTGTCGAGCGTGGTGGGGCCCGGTGGAGCGGCGGTAACGCTGTCGAGCGACTCCGCGGCACTGACCGTTCCGTCATCGGTGACGGTTGCGAGCGGTTTCGTGGGCAGCTTCGCGGCCACAGCCGCCACCGTCACGAGCAACCAGACGGCCGTGGTGACGGCGTCTTACAACGGCAGCTCCCGGACCACAACCGTGATCGTGTCGCCGTCGCCGTCCTTGACTGCGGTCTCTTGCACGCCGGCGGTCCTCGGTTCCGGAGGAATCTCGACGTGTACGGTAACCCTGTCCAGCGCGGCGGGCTACGGCGGAGCGACCGTGACGCTCTCGAGCAACTCGACGCTGCTGACCATTCCAGGCTCGGTGACAGTAGTGGCCGGCGCCACGGTTGCGAGTTTTACTGCCGGTGCCGGCGTGGTGTCCGGCCAACAGACAGCCATCGTGACAGCCTCGCTGAACGGCGCGTCCGAAACAGCCTCGGTCAGCCTGCAGCCCGCATCTTCCCAGGGCGGCGCCTGGATTGCCTGCAATCCGGATCAGAATAATGTCGGTGGGCTCGACTGCACGGTGTCCCTGTCTCAGGTCGCACCCGCGAATGGCGTGACCGTCTTTCTGCAAACGAACACGCAGAACGTGCAGTTGCCGCTACAGGCCCAGGTCCCCGCCGGCGCTCAGTCGGTTCAGTTCGTCGCTTACGTGGCATCCTCGGACCAGGATTCGCAGGTTCAGATCACGGCGACTGTCCAGGGAGCTAATCTGACGGCCACCATTCCGGTCAGCGGCATTCGGCCCACCAGCCTCACCTGCGCGCCGCAGACGGTCCAAGCCGGCAGTGTCTTCACATGCACGGTCGGCATGAACAGTCCCAATATCTTGCAGGTGGCTCGCCTGACCGTCTCGAGCGACAGTACGGATTTGGAGCTTCCCGGTGCGTTCTCGACGCGCGCCGGGCAGACCGCTCTCGGCTTCGAGGTCTTTACGAAGCCATTAGCCGGGCAGCAGTCGTCCGCCATATCCGTGCAGTTCGGACAGACGGTGGCAACGACTACGGTGACCGTGACGCCGGCCGGCGCGCCGGTTCTGAATTTGCCAGGAACGCAGTTTGCCGCGTTTGGAAAACCGTTGTCCTTTGTTTTTTCGGCAGTGGATCCCAGTGGTTTGACGCTCACTCTGGCGGCGGCCAACCTGCCACCGGGCGCCTCATTCGACGAGTCCAGCGGTGAATTCCTTTGGACGCCGCGGCTGCCGTCGCGCCGAGTTTACCCCGCCGACAAACCATCCCCGCTGGAGAGACGCGAGGTTACCTTCACCGCGACCAATAACAACAGGATATCTGCAACCGGCTCCGTGGTGATCGAAGTCGATTCGGGACTTCCGGTGATTACGGGCCTTCGCAACGCCGGGAGCCAGCAGGCGCCGACCTTTTCGCCCAAGGTGGCAACTCCGGACCAGCCGGCTTCGATGAGTTGCAGCCCGGGTTCGGTGGCAAGCCTGCTGGGACGCTGGCTAGGCACGGGCACCCAGCCCACCTCAAATCCAAGTGGAAGCTCGACCCTGCTTGCAGGCAGCCAGGTGATTGTGAATGGCAGTCCGGCGCCACTGGTCTATGTTTCGCAGACGCGGATCGACTTCGTTTGTCCGGCAGCGGCGGCGCCGGCAGGCGAGCTGGAGATTTCGGCCCAGTTCGGCGGCGCGGTCTCCAAGGTGGTTCACGCAGATCAGGGCGCCACATTCGGCCTCTTCTCCAGCGATGGCTCGGGGCAAGGCCAGGGAATGGTGGTGTTCTCCAACAACTTTCTGCCTGTCGCACCGCGCAGTTATCTCAGTAACGGCCATCCCGCGCAGCCGGGTGACGCGATCTCGATTCTCGCCACGGGAATAGGCCTCGAAACCAGCCCGGCGCTGATCGAAGTCTCGATTGGCGGCGTCTCCGTAACGCCGAATCGGGTCCAGCCGAATTCGTCAATGGCGGGCATCTACCAAATCGAAGTGACGGTGCCGGCCAGCGTTCTTCCGGGCGACGCTATCCCGGTTGTGGTGCAGATACCCGACGCCGACGGAAAAACGTTCACCAGCAACACAGTCACGATTGCAGTCGAAGCCCCATAATCGGCGCCGGACACGCGCCTTGCGGTGAGACTACCGGGGAGACCAAAGCCAAACGCAAGAAGCGTGTGTGGGCCCCATGGTACCAACGGGCGGGCGCCGGTCTTGTACAATTGAGACAACTTGCGGCGTCGTGGCTTCCATCCTGTTTTCCCCGGTATGCTGTGGTTCGCCGTCGCCACGGGAACGGTTGTGAGCGCACCCCAACAGGCCGTCTTTCCGGCTGATACGGGCTCCGCGGCTGCCGCGCGCATTTCCCTCACAGAGGTGGTAGCCGACCCACAGGGCAACGCCCTGGTCGAGGTCGCTTTCACTTCCGGTAGCGGGGCGTTGAGCGCGATTCAATTCGACATTTCCTGCCAGAGCCAGGCGCTCGGGTTCTCGGTCTCTCCGGGAAGCACTCTCGCCAGCGCCGGGAAGGGCGTTTGGGTGTCGAATCCGCAGCCGGGTTTGGAACGGATTCTAATCGCGGGCTTCAATCAGAATCCGCTGACGGACGGGGTGCTGGCGACTCTCTCGGTAGCCATGCCCGGCGAGGCTGCGCCTGGGGTGTATCCACTGGGATTGACGAACGCGATTGCGTCGGATCCCAGGGGGGATCCGACGCCGTTGTCCACCGGCGGCGGCGGCGTGGTGGTGCCGGGAGCGGGTGTGTCCGCTCCGGCGATTATGGCTGTCGCCAACGCGGCGAGTTATGCAGCCGGTCCCGTCGCGCCGGGTGAAATCGTCGTTGTCGGCGGGAACTCCCTGGCGGATTCCGGGCTGCACGGCGTGCAAGTCACCTCGGCCGGATTAGTCGCCGCCTCGCTTGGCGCGACGACGGTTCTCTTCGACGACGTCCCCGCCCCGCTTCTGTACACGACGGCGAGCCAGTTGTCCGCCATCGTGCCCTACGAGATCAGTGGGCAAGCCCAGACGTCCATCCAGGTGGAGTACCAGGGTGTCCGGTCGGCGCCGTTCGCGATGGCCGTGGCGTCAACCGCCCCCGGTATCTTCACGTTGAGTGCGTCGGGCACCGGCCAGGGAGCGATCGTGAACCAGGACGGCACCATCAACGGACCGGGCAATCCGGCTGCGCGCGGCGACTTTGTTTCGATTTACGGCACGGGCGAAGGACAGACCGCGCCGACGGGGACGGATGGGATCATCGTTTCCGCAACAGATTTGCGGCAGCCTTTGCAGACGGTGACGGTGTCGATCGGCGGGCAGAGCGCCCAGGTGTTGTACGCAGGCTCGGCGGGCGAGGAGGTGGCTGGACTGCTGCAAATCAATGCCATCATTCCCCTTGAAACCACTCCCGGCGCCGCAGTGCCGGTGACAATTGCGAGTGGCGGAAGCAGCCAGCCAAATGTGACGATGGCCGTTCAGTAGCTCGGCCTATTGGGAACGGATCTGCACAACCGCGCTAAGAGGATGGTACGGCGGCTGTCGCAGGCGTCGAATACCCGCTCTGCGTACCCTGAGTGTCTACCGCGGTGATTGCATAGTAATAAGTCGCGCTATTCGAGACAGCCCCATCCGTGTAAGTGAGAGCCGTCACCAAAGCTGTGTTGATTTGCACATACTGGGTTGGGGCGGATGAGGGAGCGCGATAGACATTGTAGCCGGCGATGGGATAAGTGCCCGCCGTGCTGGCGCCCCACGACACCGCGACGCTGTGAGTGCCGACGACGCACCCCTGGCCCAAAACAGCGTTTACAATTCGCTGGACGACGACGACATTGCAGACATTCGCGCCCATGATGTTGAGGGTGCAGGTCGACGTGCCAATGGCCATGTTGATCGCCGCGTTCACGTCACTCTGGGTGGGCGTGGTACCTGTGGTTACCACGTCACAGGCGCTGGCCTGAGCCCAAGCCGGTATCGAGAACACGAACAGTCCAATGCCTACAACCGCCAAAAACTCTCTACGCATCGAGAGGTCCTCCTCAGTCCGCTTCCTGCCCTTTCATGGTACCGTGCTGGTCCACATTGCGGGAATCCTGAGGCAACGCAAGCCCCGGGGTTACTTGGCCCTCTGCCGGATACTCCGCTCTTGGAAGGGCGAAGCGCCCATGGCTCGAGGTCTGCCTCATTATACGCAGCGGTGAGGCCGCCAAAACAAGGCGTCCGATGGTTAAGATCGCATGGCTAACCATTGGAAGCCGCGATGGAGACTGTCTGAGATGGACCCACACGCCAGGCCTGTTGCGTGCGCGGTCCCGAACGCCGGCGCCGCTGGTAAGCTAAGGGAGTGCGATATGTGCGGTGGACCGCGGTGGGGCTGCTGGCGTTGGCTGGCTTGCTTTACGGCGGGGATTGGCTGGCCGCCCGCTGTCGCGGGCCGCGGGCGTTCGGCTCCGTTCTGGTGCGGCCCTATTACGCCGTGCCGTTGAAAGACGGTAAGACCGAATTCATGATGCTCAGTCCGGAGACGCGAACCTGCGTTCACTCGATGTTCCCGCACTTCGGCGACGCCCCCTGCTGGTATCTCGAGGGCCGCAGGCAGCAGCGCATCGACATGTGAGGCCCCCCAGCGGCTCTCTCGATCCGGAGCCGCCTACTTGCCCGCCCGTGCAGCTCGGTCCAACAGAATCCTGACCGGACGCACGGCGGCCAAGCGAAGATCCGCGTTGGGCTCCAACATGCGCTTGAGGTCGGCATCCTGTGTCGCCAGCCAGTCGGGCAATGACGCCTGGCCGGTGACGATGATATCGAGCAGTCGCAGCCCCAGCGCGCCCACCGTCGACAGATCTCTCGAAATCGGCTTCAGCTCCTCCAACAGCGAATTGGCATCGGCCAGCGGCTCGAAATCGTGGTCGTTGGCTGCCCAGCGGCTGAACTGCGTGCGCAGGGCCGCAACGTCGGCCGCATTTCCAGCCGGGTCCGCCGCGACGCGGGCAGCCGCCAATTCGAGAGCGCGCACGCTTTCGCTCTCCGGGCGGGCGGCGTCCACCATCCGGTTGAACGGCGTCTCGGTGGTGATGCGATCGACGTGCCGCGGTCCGAGCCCCAAGGCTTCGCAGGCATCGGCCAGCACGCGAACCGGCGGCGCAAGGTGGTTGCCGCTCAACCGGTCGAGCATCGGCACGTAGTTCGACCGGTGTTGGACGCCGGTCCACTCGAGCATCCGGCTGACTGCTTCCAGGCGCCGGTACATCGAGTCCACATCGGTCACGTCCGGCGCCGACCACAGCCGCTCGGCAATCGCGGCCAGCCGTGGCCAGATGCGCGAATCCACCGTCTCCGCGCTCACCAGCTCCGCCCACATGCACGCCTCGCCGCCCAGAATGTGGCTGACTTGCGCGGGCGTCAACTGAGCCGCGTCCCCGGCCAGCGGCTCGATGCCGTAATGGTAGCTCGCCGGGTTGAGATGATCGAGGTAATAGCCCCACGACAAGATGCCCCGATAGCCCTGCCGCACCGATTCGGCCAGCGACGCGCGTCCGCGCCAGGTCTCGATTACGGTGCTCGACCCCAATCCCGGTTGCAGGATCTCGTCCCAGCCGACCATGGTTTTGCCGTGCCGCGCCAGAATCTGGCGAATGCGCTGGCTGAAATACAACTGGATGTGGCGCGCGTCCTGGAACCGGTGCTGTTTGGCAAATGCCCTGATGCGCGCCGATTGGCTCCACTGCCTGCCGTTCACTTCGTCGCCGCCCACATGGAAATAAGGGTCGGGGAACAGCGTCACCATCTCGCCGATGAAGCCATCCAGGAAAGCATAGGTTTCCTCGCGGCTCGGATCCATCACCGGATCGAAAATGCCGTAGTCGCCGCCGATTTCAAATGGGCCCGGCCCGCTGGCCAGTCGCGGATAGCCCGGAAACCAGCTCACCGTATGGCCCGGCATGTCGAACTCCGGCACCACGCGTATGCCGCGGTCGCGCGCGTAGGCGACCACCGCGCGGATTTCCGCCTGCGTATAGAAATGGCCGCCGGAACCGAACTGCTGCAATCGCGGGTAGCGTCTGCTCTCGACGCGAAAGCCTTGATCGTCGGAGAGGTGCCAGTGGAAGACGTTGAGCTTCACCGCCGCCATCGCATCCAGGTTGCGCTCCACCACCTCGACCGGCATCCAATGGCGCGAGACGTCCATCAGCAGGCCGCGCCACGGGAAGCGCGGCCGGTCGTCGATGCGCACCGCCGGTGCCTGGAAGCCGCCGGCTCCGGGTTGGACCAATTGCGCGAAGGTCTCCAACCCGTGCAGCGCGCCATCCACGGTGGCGGCCTTCAGCACCGCTCCTTCGGGCGTAACCTCGAGTCGGTAGGATTCGTCCTCGCCGAGGGCTGGATACGGCGAGCCGTGCGCCGCGCATTCCACGCGCAACGTGGCCTGCCCGCCGCGCGCCGGTTTGCCGCGCGGAATGGCCATGCCGGTCTGGCGCGAAAGGCGCGCCACCAGCCGGTTCAACGCGCTCTCGAGGCGCGCGTCGGCCAGCGCGGCGCCGACGGTGAACTTCTGGTCTATCCCGAGCGCGCCCGCGCCGGCTTCCAGCTTCAGCGGCATCGGCATCAGCGCCGGAGGTTCGGCGGAAGGCGAGGCAAAGCCCGCAACCGCGACGGTCGAAATCAGGAGCAATCGGTGCATCCTCATATACTCCAGCACTGAAAAGGGCCGGCTGGCAAGCGGCTGCTCGTGCGCGGGCTCGCCGGGTCGAACCGGATCGCCGCCCTCTTCGGCGATCCGCCTTATGATGAGAGGTGCAGGAATCGACCCATGGCAAAACACACTCGTTTCTGGCTTCCCCTCTGCGTCGCGGCTCTCGCATTCTGGCCCGTTCCCGCCAGTGCCGCGGAACCCGCGTCGGATCTCACCCGCCAACCCACCTTGTATGTGGTCGGCTACGCTCACCTCGACACGGAGTGGCGTTGGGAGTATCCGCAGGTCATCGGCGAATACATCCTCAACACCATGCGCGATAACTTCGCCCTGTTCGAAAAGTATCCGCACTATGTTTTCAATTTCTCCGGTTCCAACCGCTATCGCTTCATGAAGGAGTACTTCCCGGCCGACTTCGCCAAGGTCAAATATTACGTGGACTCCGGCCACTGGTTTCCGGCCGGCTCGTCGGTGGAGGAAGGCGATGTCAACGCGCCCGGCGCGGAAGGCATCATTCGCCAGATTCTCTATGGCAATAACTGGTTCCGCAAGGAGTTGGGAACGGCCAGCGCCGAATACATGCTACCGGATTGCTTCGGCTTTCCCGCTTCGCTGCCCAGCATTCTGGCCCACGCCGGCATCAAAGGCTTCTCGACGCAGAAGCTCGAGTGGGGCTCCTCGGCCGATGGCGGCGGCGTCCAGAGCCCGGAAAAGACTCCCGCCGGCACGCCCTTCGCCGTGGGCGTGTGGGTTGGGCCGGATGGGAAGAGTGTCCTGGCCGGACTTAACCCCGGCGCCTATGATCGCGATATCACCACCGACCTCAGCCAGCCACTCCCCGCGCCAACCGAAAAGCTGACCGCCGACCAGGCCTTTCGCCGCTATCAGGGCGACTGGGCCGCACGCGTCGAGCAGAACGGCAAACTCACCGGCGTCTACACGGACTACCATTACTACGGCGTCGGCGACATCGGCGGCGCTCCGCGCGAGCCGTCGGTGAAACTGCTCGAAGCCATCGTCACCAAGGGCACGGGACAGATCGGCGGGGATCCCAATGTGAACGTGGGAAACGGCCCCGTCCATGTCGTCTCCTCCAAAGCCGACCAGATGTTTCTCGATATCACACCGGCCGAAGCCGCTAATCTGCCACGCTACACAGGCGAAATGGAATTGACCAACCACTCGGCCGGATCGCTCACGTCGCAGGCCTATCAGAAGCGCTGGATCCGGAAGGAGGAGTTACTCGCCGACGCGGCCGAGAAATCGTCCGTCGCGGCCGAATGGCTGGGCGCGCGTCCCTACCCGCGTGAGCGCTTGAACGATGCCTGGACCCTCGCCATGGGCGCCCATTTTCACGATATCGCGGCCGGCACCGCCACGCCGAAATCCTACGAGTTCGCCTGGAACGACGACGTGATCGCCATGAACCAGTTTGCCGGCGTGATGGCGGACGCGAGTGAAGCGGTGGCCGCCGGCCTGGACACTCAGACCAAGGGCGTCGCGCTGGTTGTTTACAACCCGCTCAACATCGCCCGCGAAGATCTGGTGGATGCCAAAGTCGACCTGCCCGCCGGCGCAAAAGCGGTCCGGGTGGTTGGGCCGGATGGCATCGCGGTGCCTGCGCAGATCTCCAACGGCCGCGTGTTGTTCCTTGCCAAAGTGCCGTCAGTGGGCTACGCGGTGTACGATGTGGAACCTTCCGCCGCGGAGGCTTCGGGCTCCGCCCTGCGCGTCTCCGTATCCGCTCTCGAGAACGCCCGCTATCGCGTCCGCATCGATCCCGACGGCGACATCGGCGGCATCTTCGACAAGTCCACCCGGAAGGAACTTCTGTCCGCGCCGGCGCGCCTGGCGATTTCCTACGACAATCCCGCCCAGTGGCCCGCCTGGAATATGGATTGGGACCAGGAGCAGGCCCCGCCGCGCTCCTACGTCAGCGGCCCTGCCACCATCAAGGTGACCGAGAGCGGCCCGGTGCGGGTCTCGGTGGAGATTATCCGCGAAACCGAAGGCTCCCGCTTCGTCCAGACCGTCAGCCTCTCAGCCGGCGACCCTGGCAATCGCATCGAGATCGGCAACGCGATCGATTGGAAAACACGCCAGGCCAATCTGAAAGCGGTGTTCCCCCTGACCGCCTACAACCGCATGGCCACTTATAACTGGGATATCGGCACCATCGAGCGGCCTACCGCCCAACCAGCCAAGTTCGAGGTGCCTTCCCACCAATGGATCGACTTGACCGACGCATCCGCCACTTTCGGCGCCACCATCCTGACCGATTGCAAGAACGGCTCCGATAAACCGCGCGACAACGTGATTCGCCTGACCCTGGTGCGCACCCCCGGCACGCGCGGCGGGTATGCCGATCAGGGCACGCAGGATATCGGCCACCACGAATTCGTCTACGGAATCGCCGGGCACTCGGGCGACAGAATCCACGCCGGGACCGACTGGCAGGCATGGCGCCTCAACCAGCCGCCGATCGCCTTCCAATCGGCCAAACACGCCGGCGCGCTTGGCAAGCAGTTCTCGCTGCTCAAGATCTCGAATCCGCGCATTCGGGTGCTCGCGGTGAAAAAGGCCGAGGCCAGCGACGAAGTGATCGTGCGCCTGGTGGAACTCGACGGACGCCCCGCCGAGAACGTGCGTGTGTCGATGGCCGGGCCGGTGGTGGCGGCGCGCGAAGTCAACGGCCAGGAGCAACCGGTCGGCGAAGCCACCATTTCCGGCGGTGCCCTGGTAACTTCGTTCACGGCCTTCCAGCCGCGCACGTTCGCTCTGAAGCTCGGTCCCGCGGCATCCAAAGTTCCGGCCGTCCGGTCGCGGCCCGTCGATCTCGCCTACGATGTCGCCAGCGCAACCGAGGATGGAGCGAAATCGGCCACCGGCTTCGACGGCCAAGGCAATTCGTATCCCGCCGAAATGCTCCCAGCCACTTTAACCTTCGATGGCGTCTCATTCCGTCTGGCGCCGGCCAAAGCCGGATCGCCCAACGCGGTGGCCGCCAAGGGACAGGCTCTGGCGCTGCCCGCCGGCCCGTTCCGCCGCGCCTACGTGCTGGCCGCTTCCGCCGATGGCGATGAGAAAGCCGCCTTTCGCGCCGGTGACCGCAGCCAGGAGCTGACCGTGGAAAACTGGGGAGGCTTCGTCGGCCAATGGGACAATCGCGTCTGGAAGGCGGGCAAGTCCACCGACAGCCGCGGCCGAACCGAACCGGATCCCTACCACGAAATGGCCGGCCTCGCACCCGGCTACATCAAGCCCGCCGCAATCGCGTGGTACGCCTCCCATCATCACGACGCCCAGGGCGTCAACGTGCCCTACGGCTACTCGTACCTGTTCGCCTACGCGATCGACCTGCCCGCTGGGACGAAAACATTGACCCTGCCGGACAACGAGAGAATCCGCGTGCTGGCCGTTTCCGTTGCCGAGACCAACCCCGGGTTGAAGCCCGTGCAGCCGCTCTACGACACACTGGAGCGGACGGGACTCTGACCTCGCCTGAGCGGCGTTTTGGCCTCCGTTTGGCGGCGTGCGCGATCAGTCCGGCTTGGCTTTGGCGCGTATGGCACGGTCCACGACTTCCAGGGACTGGCGGGCGTGGGACGGCTTCTCGCCGGGCCGCGCGGCTGGCACCAGGGCCAACGCCCGATCGAGCGCCACGCGCGCGCCCGCGAAATCGCCGTTCCGCCAGTACGCGTCGGCCAGGGACTCGAGGGCCAGCGAGTCCTTGTAATTTCCCATCTCGGCGGCCTTGCGGGCATACGCCAGGGCGCGCGAACAGTTGCGCAGTGGGACTACCTCCGTCGTCATGAGGCAGCGGGCAGCGGCTCTCAGCGTGCTTGCGGTCGCTCCGGGCTCGTCCGCCAGTTGGCACATGGTTTTGAGGCCGGCAGTGGCAGAAGCCATAGCCTCTTCCGGATGTCCGGTCTCGCAGAGCGCATCGCCGATCCGCAATTGCAAGTCGGCCTGTACGGAGCGGTAAGTCTCGTTGGCGGGATCGACCTTCAGCAGGCGGTCGAAAATGGCCACGGCGATGCGGAAGTTTTCGATGGCCTTGGGCTGGTTGGAAGCGTAGCCATAGACGATACCCAGGTCGCGATAGGCGATGGTGCTGCTGTATAGGGCCTGCTTGTCCTCGCGATCGAGTTCGGCCCGCCGGTCGAAAATGTCGCGGGCCTGCTCGAGCGTGGCGATCGCGGCCTTGTAGTCGTTGGTCTGCCCCAGGACCCAACCCAGATTCAGCAGCAGCGAGGCGCGGGCTTTGCGGGTTTCCACGCTCTCCCGTTCGGCGGCCGGCAACTGATCGAGCGTGGCCAGCGAGCGCCGGTAGATCCCGGCGGCCTTCCCGGGATCGGTCACGGCAGTGATGTTGCCCTGCACCTGGTAGGTCAACGCGATCTTGTGAACGATGCCCACGTCGTCCGGCGCCAGCCGCCGCGCGGCGCCGTAACGGGCCAGGGCTTTGTCGATGTCAGCCCTCACGTCGCCCTGTCTCTCGGTCCCGACAAGTCCTCCTTGCGTGCTCAGTTGCCGCGCCAGGAGCTCGTAGGCATCGCCGGCGCGGATGAGCGTCGGGACATCGCCCGGCGCGGCCGCGAGCAGCCGCTCGAAATCGCGCACGGCGGCTTCCAGCGCAGCCACACCCTCGCGCTGTTTGCCGCCGAAAGTCAGGATCGCCCCGGCTCCCTGGTTGGCGCGCGCGTAGCCGGCGCGCGCCCGCCGGTCCGCCGGATTTGCGGCCAGCTGCGGCTCCAGCAGCGCGATCGCCTTGCGATAGCTCACCAGCGCTTCCGGCGTCTTGCCGAGATTCGGCTGAAAGGGATCGCCCAGCACATCGCCCAGTCGCAGATATCCCTCCGCCGTTTCCACGCGCAGGCCGGCATCCGCGGACTTGGCAGCCGCCAGGCGATCCAGATATTGCATCGAGCGCTCCGCCATCTCGGCCTGCACCGGGGTCGCGCCGGGCAGCTTCTGCACGGAACCGTAGAGGTCGAAGAGAAGGTAGTGGGCCAGTTGCCGGGCTTCGTTGAAGCGCAGTTCGGCGTGGACGCGCTCCACGCGCGCCAGGTGGGCTTCGTACAGCACGCCGGCCAGGCCGCCCATCAGGGAGAGCGCCAGCGCGGCCGCGGCGGCCACTCCGAGTTTGTGCCGCCGCACGAATTTGTCCGCGCGGTAGGCTGGCGTCCCCTCCACCGCCTGGACCGGCCGGCCTTCCAGGTAGCGGCCGATGTCGGCGGAGAATTCCTCGACGGACCCGTAGCGGTCCGCGGGTTCTTTCGCCAGCGCCTTGAGGACGATGCCGTCCAGGTCGCCGCGCAGGATGCGCCGCAGCCGCTCCGGCTTTTCGCCGCGGCACTCCGCCACCTTCCCCGGTTCGGGCCCCGCGGCCGCAAGGGTTTTGGCCATGCTGGGCAGGCACGGATCGGTCTTCACCACCGCGGCAACCAGGTCCGCCGTGCTCCCGGTGTCGGCCTGGAACGGATGGCATCCGCAGAGCAGTTCATAGAGGATGACACCGAGCGAGTACACGTCGCTGGCCACCGTGGTGCGCCGTCCGCGCAACTGCTCCGGGCTGGCGTACTGGGGCGTGAGGAACAGGCCGTGGGCCGCGGTCAGGTCCCCGCCGCGGTTGTCGGCCTCCAACAGCGTGGCGATGCCGAAGTCCAGCAGCTTGGGTTCGCCATCCGCGCCGACCAGAATGTTGGTCGGTTTCAGGTCGCGGTGGACCACCAGATTCTGATGGGCGTAGTGCACCGGCGCACAGACCTTGCGGAACAGCTTGAGTCTCTGGCGAACGGAGAGGCGGCCTTCGTCGCAGTAGCGATCCAGCCGCTGGCCTTCCACATAATCCATCACCAGGTAGGGCTGGCCCGAACTGGTCCCGCCATCCAGCAGGCGTGCGATATTGGGGTGCTCCATGCCGGCCAGGATCTGGCGCTCGCGGAGGAACCGGGCCACCAGCACCTCGGAGTCCGCGCCGGCATGGATGAGCTTGACGGCCACCTTTTTTTCGAATTCCGCATCGGCGCGGGTGGCCAGAAAGACGGTGCCCATGCCGCCTTCGCCTAACGGGCGCACCAGGCGGTACGGACCGAGTTGCCGCAGCGGCTCGGGCGATGCCTCCGCCTGCGCTTCGAGGGGACGGGGTTCGGGCACCGAGGCCTGGAAGCAAGCCAGCAGGGAACGGACTTCGCTCAAAAGAGCCGGATCGTGCCCGCAGGCGCGCTCCAGCCATTCGGCGCGCCGGTCCTCGGATTCCGCGAGCGCCCGGGCAAGCAACTCGGAAATCGACGGCTGCATCTCGCGGAGTTCCCCTGGATCGGGGGTCACGCAGGCTGCGCTGAGGCGTGCCTCCTCGTCCGATGCGCGGAGCAGGGAACCTGCCTCTTGCAGGAGGTCGCTGTCTCCCGCACACAGCGCTTCGAGGCGCGCGTTTTTCTCCTCAAGCGGAGCTGCGCTCACTTCGTGGAAAATAGCCTCCACGCGGCGCCACCGTTCGAGGGCTGCTGGTTCTGCAGGCAATCGGCTACTCCCGTTCGGCGCAACTGCTCATTGAGGTCTGCGTAAATTGCCCGCGGAATAAATCAGGCCTGCCCCGCATTGGCGCTCCTGTCTCCTTGAATGCGCTGATATAGCCAACTCCTCACGAACTTCGCGTCGCGGTCCACCGTGGCTTTCGAAACCTGCAGGACCTCGGCCGTCTCTTCCGCCGTGCATCCCAGGAAGTACCTGAGTTCGACCAGTTGCACCTTCTGCGGATCGATCGCCTCCAGCTTGTCCAGTGCCTGGTTGAGTTCCAGCATCGACTCGCTGCCGACCTTAATCCACGGAATCTGATCGTTCAAAGGAACATGCTCGGCGCCACCGCCTCGCTTTTGCGCATCGCCGCTCCGCGCGTGATCCGTCAGAATCCTGCGCATCACTTTGGCTGCGAAGGTGTAAAAGTGCGCACGATCCGCCCATTCCACTTTTCGCTGGCCGATCAGGCGCAAGTACACTTCGTGGACCAGGGCGGTCGCTTGCAGCACACCGGGGTTTCTCTCCCGTCGGATGTAGGCGGCTGCAATCTGGCGCAGGTGCGGATACACCAGTGGCATCAACCGATCGAAGGCATCGGGTTCGCCCCGCTTCCATTGAAGCAGGAGCCGCGTAATCTCGCCTGGGGAGGAATCCACCGGCGCTCCTTCTGGCTAGGGGTATGGCCACAAGTTTAGCATTTTCATCCATATGAAACAGGTATCCGGCTCCCGATACTCCGAATATCCGGCTCGGGATTGACGAAGTTGTGGGCAGAACTCTCGTTCGGAGTGTTGACTTTTGGACAGCCGGTGATGGAAGAATGTGTTACACGGTTCCGTGAAGGGTACCATATGGACGGGAACGGTCTAAACGGAGCTTCATTCGGAGGCCGGAGCCGGCCAGTGTGTTTTTCCAGGTTATGAAGCGGACGTCTAGGTGGGAGGCATCATGCGCACTCGATCTTATTTTCTAATGTGTCTGGTCCCCGTGACTTGTGCCATCGCACAGGCGCCGGAGCCATCTGTCACGCTGCGCGTCAACACCCAGTTGGTGCAGGTCAGCGTGATCGTCAAAGACAGCCACGGCAATCCCGTGACCGATCTGAAGGCAAGCGACTTCGAGCTGTACGACGGCGGCAAAAAGCAGGAAATCCGCGTTTTCAATCTCGAGGACTATCGCCCGGCCGCCGCCGGCCAGCCCTCAGCCGCTCCTGCAGCCGTCGCCGCTCCCGCCGTGAGCGCGGTCGAAGCCGGCATGTTCAGCAACCGGGCCCCGATCGAACCCGGCGCTCCCAACCCGCCCACCATCGTCGTGATCGATGCAGGCAACACGTGGGACCCGGAAAGGATGACGTGGGCCGACCTTGTGTATGCCCGCGACGAACTCATCAAGTTTCTCCGCCAGATCCATCCGGAAGACCGGCTGGGCATTTATCTAATGGGATCGGACCGGTTCTGGATCCTTCATGAGTACACGCAGCCGTGCGCCGATATCGTGAAGCGGCTGGCGGCCTGGACACCGAAGGCCGCGCCGGAGCCTGGCGCCCCGAAAGCCCTGGATGTCTGGAGCGACTTCGCCATGCGCATCACCGGCGTTGACGCCGAGACGGCGAAAGCCATCCACCGTGGGGTCTTCTACACCTCCAACCCGATGGGAGCCACAGCCCTGCCGCAAGGCTTCATTGCGGAGTCTGAAGGGCGCGGAACACACATCCTGCCTGAGTACAACAGCCCTGTCACGATCCTCGCTGCCGTAGCGGATCACCTGGCCTCCGTGCCCGGGCGGAAGAACGTGGTGCTGGTTTCCGGAAAGACGTTTCTCCCGCCCGAATTCAGAGATCTGCTTCAGGCTTTGCAGCCGATTATCCAAGACGGCGTCGCGGTATACACAATCGACCCCGAAGGCCTTGCGCCGTATGCCGTGGACGCGACATACGAGCTTAGCGGACGGGCAAAGCTCGCAGCCATGAAAGACTCTACCGGACAGGCGGCGCGCGCCGATATACAAACGCATTTTGACCAGAAACGGCGACTCAGTCTGATGCTCCAATCTTCCTTAACCGAGCTGGCGGAAGCCACCGGCGGGCGGGTGTTCTTTGCCACCAACGATATCAGTGGCGCCATCCGGAGCGCTTTCGACGACTCCCGAGTGACTTATACGCTCGGGTTCTATCCCAAGGATTCCAGCAACGATGGCTCCTTCCATTCCATCAAGGTAAAGGTCCCCGGCCGCGACCACTTGAGCCTGCGCTACCGGGACGGCTATTTCGAGCCGGAGCCGCCGCAGCAAGATCCACAACTCCGCGAGTCCCAACTGCGGCATGCCGTCTTTAGCCCCGTGGACGCAACCGCCATCGAACTGACCGGCAGTGTCTCGTCCATTGCCGGGCACGACTGTGAGCTGAAGCTCAAGATCGGCTTAGCCTCTGTCAGCATGTCACCCGATGGCGGCCAATGGAACGGGCATCTCGATCTGGCTGTCTATGGGCGCGACGACGCCGGCAATGCCTACGAGTCCGTTTCCAAGGCCGTCGATCTGAAGCTGCAGCAGGCCAGCTACGACCAGGCGCTCCAAACCGGCCTGCCTTATGACCACAGTTTCAGGCTGGACCCGAAAGCCTCCTCGCTTCGTGTGATCGTGCGCGACCTCGGCAGCGGCAATATCGGTTCGTTGACGATGCCGGCCCCGGCGGCCGCGCCGCTGAACCTCGCCAACGCAAACCCGATGGAGAGAGAGCTGGAAACGCTGATAGCTTCGCCGCAGTTGGGCAACGCCGCCGCATCGGCATCCGCCCCCTTCTTCTACGATGCCGGCGGTGCGCCGCGCGTCGACCTGGCGATCGAGATTCCTTCCCCCGTTCTCACCCCCGCCGAAGTGAACGGCAAGTTGCACGCCGAGATGGATGTGCTCGGCCTGGCATACAAATCCGAAGGCCAAGTGGCCGCGCGGTTCAGCGAAACCGTGAAATTCGATTTCGACGACCGCCAGCAATTCGATGCTTTTCTCTCGCGCCCTCTTCGCTACCAGCACCAGTTCGAAATCGCACCGGGCACTTACAAATTCAGGCTGATCTTCCGCACCGCCAAGGATCGCTTCGGTGTGGTCGAAACCCCGCTCGCCATCGATCGTCTCGACGCGGGCCGCCTCGGCCTGAGCGCTATCGCCCTCAGCCGTGACGTGCAACCCATATCGCCGGAAGCCGCGCAGGAGGAAACCGAGGCAGGGAAAAACCCGCTGATCTTTCGCGGCAACCGCATCACCGTCTCGGGCTCTGACCTGTTCTCGAAAACCGGCCTTGCCGAAGCTTATTTCGAGATCTACGAGCCGCCCGCATCGGGCGCCCAGCCGGCCCAATTGACCATGCGCCTGCGCCTGCTCGACGCGCAGAACGAACAGAAGTGGGATTCGGGCGATGTCGATCTGAGCGCGCTGGCAAAGTCCGGCAACCTCGTGATTCCGGTGGCGCTCCGCTTGCCTATAACAACCCTCCCGCCCGGAGCCTATCGCGCCGAACTGACCGTCCAGGATTCCGCCGGCAGCCAGGCCGCCCGCAACGTGCACTTCCGTACGGAGTGAAGCGATTCATCCGATCGGCTCGTAGCACAGGAAGACCTTCCCGTTGCCGAAGGTCCGTGTCTCGGTCAGCTTGAGGCGAAGCTGCTCCTGGATGCCATCGAACATCGTCCGCCCTTTGCCCAGCGCTACGGGATTCACCACCATCTGGTATTCGTCGATCAACCCCTCCAGCGCCAATTGCGAAACGACGCTGCCGCTCCCCAAAATAGCCATTCCCGGCCCGGGTTCTTCCTTCATCTTTCGCATTTCCGACGCGATGCCGCCCTTCACCAGCCTCGTATTGTTCCACGACGCCTGGTCCAACGTTCTCGAGAACACGGCCTTCGGCATCTGATTCATCCCTTCGGCCACGATCGGATCGTTCTTCATCGCAATTGGTGTCGGCCAATAGCCGGCCATGAGCTGATAGGTAATCCTGCCGAACAGTAACTCGCCTTCGCCGCTTGCGTTTTTCGCGATAAATGCGTTGTATTCCGCATCGTCGCCGCCGCCGTGAGCCCAACTGAAGTCGCCGTTCGCGGCCGCAAAGTAACCATCCAGCGACACGTTATTGAAGACGATCAACTTCCGCATCCTTCCCTCACTCCCAGGGTCAGTGTATCGTATCACCTGACATGCGAAGAAGGTCCGGCCGTTGGTTCGGGGGATCGGGCCTAGAATAGAGATGGCGAACATGACGCTGGCCGAACAGCTTGCTTTGCACACCCGCGAAGGCGATTTGTACGAGTCGCTGGAGGGGAACCGCATCCGTTGCTACGCCTGCGGCCACTGCTGCCCGATCCCTGCCGGGTTTGCCGGCGTCTGCAAAGTCAGGTTCAATCGCGCCGGCAAGTTGCTGGTTCCCTACGGATACGTCAACGCCCTGCACTGCGATCCGATCGAGAAGAAGCCCTTCTATCACGCCCTGCCCGGAACCCTCGCCCTCAGTTTCGGCTTGCTCGGCTGCGACCTGCATTGCGGCTACTGCCAGAATTGGGTTAGTTCGCAGGCGCTGCGCGACGTCCGCTCCTCGCTCGATTTCCGCGAGATCTCGCCGGCCGAAATCGTCGGGCTGGCTCTGCGGCAGCGCGCCTCGAGCATCGTCAGCACTTACAATGAGCCGCTGATCACCAGCGAATGGGCGGTGGCCGTCTTCCGCGAAGCCCGCCAGGCCGGCCTGACTACCGGATACGTCTCCAACGGGAACGCCACTCCCCAGGTGCTGGACTATCTGCGCCCGTGGGTGGATCTCTACAAAGTGGATCTCAAGAGCTTCGACGATCGCCGCTATCGCGAGTTGGGCGGGCGCCTCGGACCGATCCTCGATTCGATCGCGCGGATCCACCGCATGGGCTTCTGGCTGGAGGTCGTCACGCTGGTGGTGCCCGGGTTCAACGATTCGCCGGCGGAACTGGAAGCGCTCGCGGGGTTCCTCGCCGGCGTCTCTCCGGACATCCCCTGGCACGTCACCGCGTTCCATCCCAATTACAAGATGACCGGGCCGCGCGCCACCACCGCCGATATGCTGGAGCGCGCCGCGTCGATTGGCCGCGCGGCCGGCCTGCGCTACGTCTACGCGGGAAACCTTCCGGGCAGCGTTGGGGAACTCGAAAACACCAACTGCCCGAATTGCCGGGCTTTGCTGGTGGAGCGATCCGGCTTCGACGTGTTGCGGAACAACTTGACGGCGGATGGCGCCTGCCCGTACTGCCGCTGTGCGATTCCGGGCTTTTGGCGGCCCGGTGCCGAACGGGTTCGCGAGAACCACGTTACGATCCAAAGAGAGTGCGGTTGACCCCATGGCTTCCTCACACGCAACACCATTTTCGGGCTCGTGGTACCCGGGCGGACTCGACGAGCTGGAGGCGCTCCTCGAGCGGCTCTTCGATTCGTCCCTGAAGAGAACCGGCCCCAGCCTTCTTCCGCGCCCGCTGGCGTTTGTCGTCCCTCATGCGGGCCTGGAGTACTCGGGCACCGTCGCCGCCTCGGCCTACCGCCATTTGCAAGCGGCGAAACCCGAGCGCGTCTTCATCCTCGGATTCTCGCATCGCGGCGGCAGGCCGGGGGTCTCGATTCCCGACATCGGCGCCTATCGGACCCCGCTGGGCGAGGTCAAAGTCGATCAGACGGCTGCGCGGGAGATGACAGCCGGGGGGCAATTCGTGATGATCGCCGAAAGCATGGTGTGCGATCACTCGGTGGAGATCCAGCTCCCGCTGCTGCAAAAGGCCGTCGCCGGCGCCCCGGTGGTTCCTCTGTATGTGGGTTCTCTGAGCGACACCGAGCGGCGTGTGGCGGCGCAGATTCTGGCGCAGCAGATCCGGCCGGGCGACGTCATACTGGCCAGCTCCGACCTGACTCACTACGGCCGGAGTTTCGGCTACCGGCCGTTTCCCCCGGGTCCGGACGTGTGCCAGCGGCTGTTCCTGCTGGATGCGCGGTTAATCGACGCGGCCGGCAGCCTCGACCCCACCCTGTTCCTCGACGCGTTGCACGAAGTCAATTCCACGGTTTGCGGACGCGAACCGGTCGCCCTGCTCCTCGAGACCCTCGGCCTTTTGGCCGGCGAAGACGTGTTTCAGCAGACGCTGGACTACCAGAACTCGGCCGAGCTCACCGGCGATTTCGGGCACATCGTCAGCTACGGATCTCTCGGCTACTTTCACGCGGATTCCTTCCGCCTGGACGAGGAAGCCCAGGGAGCCTTGCTGGCCAGCGCGCGGGCCACTCTCCGGCACCTGTCCGCCACCGGCGAACGGCAGCTCATTCCGCCGCCGGCCGTCACCCCGCTGCTGATGCGGCGCGCGGCCGTCTTCGTCAGTCTGCATCAGGGCCGGGAGCTATTCGGGTGCGTTGGCATCGTGACTACCGGAATGCCGCTGGCGGATGCGGTTCCCACTCTGACACTGGACGCGGCGCTCGACGACCCGCGGTTCCCGCATCGCGCCACCGTGCCGGGCGGACTGAATATCGAGATCTCGGTGCTGACACCCATGAAGCGGATTCGGGACTGGAGATCGTTCCGGATTGGACTGCAAGGCGCCTGCCTGGAGTCGGGCGTCCACAGCGGACTGCTGCTGCCGCAGGTCGCCAGTGACGGCGCCTTCACCCAGACCAGCTTCCTGGAGGCCTTATCCCGAAAAGCCGGTCTTCGCCCCGGCGCTTTCAAGGAGGCGCAGGCGCGGCTGTCCGTGTTCCAGGCACAGGTTTTCGGCTGACCGCGTGTCTTCCCTCGCCCGCGGCAGGCCACAAAAAGCGATGGCCTGCCCTGCCTTCCGCTCGCAATCCGGCGGGCGGTGTTTGCGATACAGTAGCAGCATGCTTCGCCGCTCGTTCCTGCAGACTGTTCCCGGCGCGGTGGCCGCCACGGTTTCGGCCGCGCCGCCGCCCGATCCCGGTGAAGTGCCCATCAAGCTCGGGTTCGACACTTACTCGCTGCGCGCCTTCGGATGGAAGGCCCCCGAGCTTCTGAGTTACGCAGCCAGTCTCAAGCTCGACACCATCCAGATCTCCAGCCTGGGCGACTATGAGAGCCTCGATCCGGCATACCTCGAAAAGGTGAAAGGTCAGGCCGAGCGGTTGCACATCCAGCTCGATGGAGGGACCGGATGCATCTGCCCTTCGAGCCATGCTTTTTCGAAGATCGGGCCGCCGGCGCGCGATCGCGTGCTGCAAGGGCTTCGCGTGGCGTCCGCGGTGGGGGCCAAAGTCATGCGCTGCTACCTGGGCAGCAGCGCCGACCGAATCGGCGAACCCGGCATCGAAGCGCACATGGAGAACACCATCGAGCTGTTCCGTTCCGTGCGCTCCGAGGCTCTCGATCTGCAAATGAAGATCGCGATCGAAAACCACGATGGCGACATGCAGGCGCGCGAAGTCAGAACCGTGATCGAGGAATCCGGCAAGGATCTCGTGGGGTCCAACCTGGATACCGGCAATCCCTTGTGGGTGGTGGAGGACCCCCTGCTGACGCTGGAGGTGCTGGCTCCGTATGTGATCACCAGCCATGTGCGGGATTCGGTGTTGTTCGAACATCCGCGCGGGGCGGCCGGTCAATGGGTGGCGCTGGGCGATGGCCAGATCGACTTCGTCCGCTTCGTCGGGCAATTTCGAAAATGGTGCCCGCAAGCATCGATGCAGATGGAAGTGATTACCGGCCGCCCGCCGCGCGTGATTCCATACCTCGAGCGGGATTTCTGGAAGGCATTCCCCAAAGCGCTGGCTGCGGAGTTCGCGCGCTTCGTCGCCCTGGCCAAGGCCGGCCATCCCTACATGGGAGCCATGGTGATCGAAGACGTGGCGGGCCAGCGCCCGGCCGTCATGACCGAGGCGCTGAAAGAACAACAGCGCCTCGACCTGGAGCGGAGCCTGGAGTACGCCAAGAAAAAGCTGAACGTGGGTGTCAACTGGCGCAGTTAGGCCGCGCGAGCGGTGGGACGCACAAGCGGCGGGCCGCCTTGCGAAACCGCCTCTGCGGTTGCGATGATTGCTGTGAACGCTTATTTCAAAGGTCCAATCATGCGCAACCGTCTGCTGATTTTCGCCGCCCTCGTCTGCGGCTCCGCCGGTTTGTTCGGCCAAAAGCCTGCCTGGCAGCCCGCTCCCGGGCATCCGACCTTGCCTCTCTGGCCAAACGGTGCACCGGCCGCCGCGCCGGAGGTCGATACCACCACCGCCAAAGACAACCTCATCGCGGGCAAGCCGCTCATCCGGCTGGGTAACGTCTCCAGCCCCACCCTCACGGTCTACGCCCCTAGGGACAAGAGCACGGGCGCTGCCGTGGTCGTCTTTCCGGGAGGCGGTTACCGCATTCTGGCGATCGACCTCGAAGGAACCGAGGTGTGCGACTGGCTCAATGCCGCGGGTCTCACCTGCGTCCTGGTAAAATACCGCGTGCCGGACTCCGGACCTTACCCGAAATCGTCCGCCGCATTGCAGGATGCGCAGCGCGCTCTGGGGATGGCGCGTTCTCACGCCGGTGAGTGGCACATCGATCCGCACCGCATCGGCGTCCTTGGCTTTTCCGCCGGAGCTCACCTCGCCGCCGCGCTCAGTACTCACTTCGATCGGCGTCTCTACGATCCGATAGACGCATCCGACGGTGTAAGTTGCCGTCCCGATTTCGCCGTGATCGTCTATCCGGGTTATCTGGCGCTCGCCGAGAAAGACTTCGCCCCCAATGCCGACATTCACCCTACCGCCCAGACTCCGCCTTCGTTTATCGTTCAAGCCGAGGACGATCCGGTCCACGTCGAAAACGCCGTAGTCTATTTCCTCGCCCTGAAGAATGCGAAGGTTCCCGCGGAACTGCACATCTATGCCGAAGGTGGACACGGTTACGGCCTGCGGCGCACCGCGCTGCCGGTTACGACGTGGCCGCTGAGCGTGGAAACCTGGCTGCACACGATCAAGATCCTGGATGGCCCTGCTGTATCCGATTCCCCGGCCAGGTGAGCTGGGTTTTGCTTGCCAGCGCACGCGTGCGGGGTCAGAAACTCCAGGCGTGCTCCGCGTAGGTGACCGCCTCCGGCGTCGGCTCGGGATTCCACGGATTCGCGGCCTCTGGTTCCGGCCTGGCCGCGGGCCGGACTCCTTCCCAGCCTTCGGCCAACGTGGCCAGCAGGCTCAGCACCTCGGCCAGCGGTTCGTCGCGCTGCCGGTAATTGGCTTCGGTGAGCCGGCGCAGCATGTAGTCGTAAAGCGCCGCCAGCCGCCGGCTGAGTTCCCCGCCCCGCTCGTGATCGAGCGCAGTGGCAAGCTGGATCAATACCTGGCTGGCTCTGGTAATCGCCTTGGACCGCTCCAGTATCTTCCCGTCGGCGAGGTGGCGCCGCGCATCCTGAATCGCGCTCACTCCGGTCTGATAGAGCAGACCGATCAGTTCCACCGGGTCCGCCGACAGGACCTTGCTCTCGAGGTAAGCGTCTTGTGCCTGATGCCACATTAGTTCGTTCTCCCAAACTACTTATCGGCGCAAAGCCGGGGACTTGAGCGGTTTCTTAGGGAGATCTAAGGTTCTGGGCCATGTTCAACACATACTCCGGCGGTATCTGCGAGATGACTTCCTTGGTGTTGCTGTTAATGACCCGGACCACCATTCGCTTGGTGGCGGAGTCCATTTGAAAGTCCAACTCTTCGTCCTGGCCGAACATCGCCGATCCATTCAAAGCCTTGACGGACTGGATCACTTCGCGGTTCTGGCTGGCGATTTCCGATGGTACGCTGACCGCGGTCATGGAGACGACCGGGTCTGTACGATTGACGGCGCTGATTTCCATAACGGCTCCTCAGCCGGATCGATGCCGGCAAGAGAACTCACCGGTTGTTTCCGGTTGTCAGATCTCTTATCGGCCCAAAGTGGAGAAACACGAGCCGGGGTTATGCGGCCGTCCGGTAACCGGGAATGTGCGCCAGCGGACCGAGCAGGACGCGCGCCGGGCGGGCCGCCTCCAGCCGGCACGAGGCGCCCGTCGAGCGCCCCTCCAGGGCCACCGCCCCGGCCGAACGCGTTACCCGGTAGGCCGCCCGCGCGCCATGGTGCTGGCGCAACGGTTCCAGGCCCCAGTCCGAGCCGAACACCATATGGATACTGCCATCGGACCCTACCAGGACCGAAAACTGGCAGTCTTCGCCGGCGTCCTGCCTGGCGGTCGCAAAAAGCTCTTCGGCAGTCCTGAGAAACGCGTTCACAAAAACCTTATCGCCGACTCCGGGCATTCCTTGAGGCCTGGACTAGCCGGTTCAGAACCGCCGGAAAAGGTGGCGGTCCGATGCCAGATGGTAGATTGTGTTCATGGTTCAGCCTTCGCTCAAGGAGCCGGCGGCCCGCCGCGATCGCGGCGCGGCGGCGGAGAACGGCTGGCCGCATCCCCGCTGGCTTGCTCCGGCGGGCCTGTTCGCGCTCACTCTGCTGGCTTACGCCAACTCGCTAGGCCTTGGCCTGGCCGGGGATTCCCAGTTCCTGCTGACCCAGGACCCCCGCCTGCAAAGCCTGACCGCGCAGAATCTGTGGCTGATTCTTTCCAAGAGCTACTGGTGGCCCGTGGCGGGCGACTTGATCTACCGGCCGGTCACTACCGCCTCCTTACTGTTGAACCACGCTCTGGCCGGCGCGGCCGGCGGCGGCGCCTTCTGGTATCACCTGGTGAACCTGCTGCTGCACGCGTGCAACGTCTGGCTGCTGTGGAAACTGGCCAGCCGCCTGCTGAGCCGGCACGCGGCGTGGTGGGCCGCCGCGCTGTGGGCGGTCCACCCCATCGCCACCGAAGCGGTCGATAACGTGGTGGGGCGCGCCGACCTGCTGGCAGCCATGGCTGTGCTGGCGGGCCTGCTGATTTACGGACGCGCCACGGCCGAGTCGGGCACCGCCCGCTGGGTGGCGTTGTTCGCGGTAGCGGCCGCCGGTGTGTTCTCGAAAGAAAACGCAGTGGTGCTGATCGGGTTGATGCTGCTGTCCGACCTCGTGTTCGGAACGCCGGGCGGCATCCGCGGGCGCCGGCGGCTGGCGGCATACCTGGCGGCCGCCGGGTCGATCGTGGCCC
>JBAVIH010000397.1:0-1871 GCA_049686695.1 Bryobacteraceae bacterium
CGTAGAACTCGCGCTTGCCGTAGATCGCGTCTGCCGCCGGAGCTTCGCCGCGGAGAACATATGTTTCGGCCAGCGAGGTATTGACGAATGTTTTCAACTGCTCGGGATCGTCCTTCTTCGTCAGGAAATCCAGGACGATTTCCGACAGCTTCTTCCAGGGCGAGTACAACTCGCTGATGTGGAAACCGGCCACACCGTTGAACGGCACGCCCGCGACCCAGTGGCCGTTCTCGAGGGCGCGCCAGCGCTGCACGTCGTTCCAGACGGCATGGCAATGCTCGCACTCATAATGGGCAGTCTTCGCGCGGTCTTCTTTCGTGGGCAGATTGTTGTTCCACTTCACCTGCTGCCAGCGGAAGATCTGAGCATCGCCGCAGGCGTGGCAGCTTACGTGATACTGCCGACGGTCGGAACCTTCGTAGGCTTTCTGGATGCGCGATTCGCCTTCCACTGTGGGCGAGCAGCACAGGATGGTCTTCCGATTCCAGAATGTGGCCTGCCGTTTGAGGGCAAGGCTGATCGGATCACCTTCGGAGCCGCTGGATGCCGGGTACTTGTCGATTTCGTCGCAGAGCAAAAACCGGATCGGCAGGGCTGCCAGGTTGCCCGGCGAACCCGCCGCGGCGATAGTCAGATGGCCACCAGAGAACGATTTGTAGTTCAGCGTGTTTGCGATCCTGGCGGCCTTCACGTCCGAAACCTTCTCCCGAAGGCATGCGGTGTCCCGAACCATCGGAGCCAGCCTGATCTTGGAAAACCGGTCCGCATCGGAATCGCGCGGCACAATCAACAGCGTGGGACCGGGGTCGCGATCAATGATGTAGCCGAGGGCGTTCTCGATGAAGACTGTCTTCACCATCTGGGTCGCGCTCATCACCACCACGGTGTGGACGCCGGGATCGCAGAACGCATCGAAGATTTCGCGCTGGAACGGCAGTGTGCGCCACTTGCCCGCGGCGGCGCCGGACTCCGACGAGAGGTATCGGAAACCGTCCGCCCACTCACTCACCGTCATCCGAGGCGGCGGTGCCCAGTTCCGCATCTTACTTTTCACCAGATCCTCCGCTGTCATTGGATGGAGCCTCCGGCGGCGGCAAGGTCCGTCAGGATCTCGCGGACCACCTCGTCAACAATCTCCTGGCACTTGGCAGCCTCCGTTTCGACGGCGAGCCGCGGCGCGAGCTTGTGGCCGAGGGCCAGAAACTTCGCCTTGGCGATATTGATCATGGCGTCGATTTTCTGGCCCACATCCGCGACGGGTACCAGATCCCCCATCAGACGTTTCAACTCAAATTGATCCCTAGCCAGGTGGACCTGTTCACGGCGGGTTTTGACCTCGGTATAAGAATGGCCGCCGAAACCGGACGGGAATGGCGCTGGCGCAGGTTGCTGGCGATCACCGGCACGGGCGTGCTGGTGTTCGGACCGCGACTGGGGAATTTCCCCAGTTGAGCGAGGTAGCTTCCGGCCGGCACGGGCGGGATCTTTGCTCCGGTCCCAGGCGGCTTGGGCCTCGGCCGGATCGAGCTTCCCATCATGAGCGGGGAGTCTGCCGGTCTTCACCGCCTTCGAGACAGCTTCGGCGCTTACGCCGTTCCGCCGCGCGAATTCTCGGAGAGAAATCATGGCCATGGTGTCAACCGTCAACCTCTGTCAACTTGGAAATATTTCCAAACGCGGGCTTTCTCCGCCATCCGTTAACCCGCGACCGGCGCCGGCCTCCGGTCAGGTCCCTGGATTCGGGCAGGCGGCTCGGAGAAAAGTCAGGGCTCCCACGCCGCTGGTCTGTGGAGGGTTTGGCCTCTGTGGAGGGTTGTGGAGGGTTTTCTTCAAAACTTTCTTCATCCGCGCGTATATGAGGGAGTTTTTGA
>JBAVIH010000398.1:0-8403 GCA_049686695.1 Bryobacteraceae bacterium
TGGGAACTGCGGCGCCCATCGAAATCACCCGCGCCGAGTCCCAGTTGTACTCGAGCCAGCAGGACCTGGTCACCGCCCGGACCAACCTGCTGCAGCAGGAGACGATTCTGAAGAACTACCTGAGCCGCAACGGCGTCACCGACGCCGGCCTGGCAAGTCTGCATATCATTCCGCTCGACAAGCTCGATATTCCGTACAAGGAGGACGACCGCTCGCTCGAAGAGATGATCCAGCGGGCACTGGAGGGCCGCCCGGAGATTCAGCAGGCCCGTCTGAACCTGGAAAGCAACAAGATGAACCTGACGGGGATCAAGAGCGGCCTCAAACCTACCTTAAACGGATTTGCCGAACTGACTAATAACGGCTTGTCGGGTGAAATTACCGCTCTCGGGCTCTTGCAGCCCGGCCTTGGTCCGCTTGCGGGGGGATATGGCAATCTGCTCTCGGAGATTGCGCGCAGAGACTATCCGAACTATTCGGCTGGAATCAGCCTCAACATACCGCTGCGCAACCGCGCCGCCCAGGCGGACTATGCTACCAGCCTGCTGGAACTGCGTCAAAACGAGCTGAACCTGCGCAAGAACGTCAACCAGATTCGGGTGGACGTGCAAAACGCCATGGTGGGCCTCGAACAGGCGCGGGCGCGCTACGAGGCCGCGGTGAAATCCCGCGTGCTGCAGGAGCAGACGCTGGCCGGCGATCAACGGAGGTACGCGCTGGGCGCCACCGTCGCCTTCCAGGTGGTGCAGGACCAGCGCGACCTGGCCACCGCCCAGAGCTCCGAGGTGCAGAGCATGGCGAACTATACGCATGCGCGCATCGCGTTGGACCAGGCGATGGGGACGACCCTCGATGTCAACCACGTTTCGATCACGGAGGCCTTGCAGGGACGCGTTTCCCAAACCTCGACCTTGCCAGCGGAGTTGCCCAAGGAGGTGCGCCCATGAACGGCCTGCGCAAATACCTGGCGGTTGGACTCTGCTTGACCTGGGCCGCGCCGCTCGGATGCGCGCAGCAGGCTTCGATCGCTCCTGAGGCCCCGTCCGCGCCCGGCATCCTGCGTCCATACCTGGCGCCCGAAGTTCCGCCGGTGCGGCTCGGAAATGCGCCGCGGTTGGGCGATCTGGTCCGCGCCGGAACGTTGTATCTCACGGTGCAGGACGCCATTGCGCTGGCGCTCGAGAACAACATCGACCTGGAGGTCGCCCGCTACAGTCCGCTCATCTCGGCATGGAACGTCACGCGCTCCCAGGCGGGTGGCGCCTTGCCTGGCGTGCCGAGCAACGCCTCGCAGGCCGGATCGGTGGCATCCGGACAGGGCGTAACGGGCAGCCAGCAGGCCGCCGGCGTCAGCATACCGGGAACAAGTTCGGGGCGCCTCCAGTCGACCAACGCCACCATTTCGCAAATCGGGCCCGTCACGCAAACGCTCGACCCCATCATCCAGGAATCCAGCACCTTCAGCCACACCACTACCGTGGAGCCGAACATACAGCAGAGCGTGACGTCGGCCCTGGTTTCCGCCACGCGCGCCTACTCGGCCAGCGACCAGCAAGGACTCCTGACCGGCGGCAGCGCAACGCTGAACTACACCGAGCACTATTTAGACGAGAACTCGCCGACCGATCTGCTCAATCCGTCCTCGGCTCCGTCGCTTTCGCTCACCGTGCAGCACAACCTGCTGCAAGGCTTCGGGGTCGCCGTCAATGCGCGTTCGATCACGGTGGCTAAGATGAACCGGGACGCCTCGGACCTCGCTTTCCAGACAACCGTAATCAGCGTGGTCTCCCAGGTCTTGAATGCCTACTACGCCCTGGAAGCGGATTACGAAGACGTGAAAGCCAAGCGAAGCGCCGCGGAAACCGCCGCTACGTTTTTTGCGGACGTGAAAGAACAGGTGCGCATCGGAACCTCGGCGCCCACCGAGGCGATCGACGCCGAGCGGCAGGCAATCACCAATCAACAGGCTCTGGTGGATTCCGAGACCACCCTGAAACAGCAGGAGATTCAACTGAAGAACCTGCTGAGCCGCACCGGAACGGCCGATCCGGTGCTGGCCGGCAACCACATTCTGCCCGTCGATTCGATCCGGATACCCGAACAGGACGACCTCCCTCCGTTGGAGGAACTGGTCAAGCAGGCACTGGCCGACCGCACGGATCTGGCCGCCGAAAAGCAAAGTGAAGCCGCCGCGGTAGTCAACAACCTGGGCACCAAAAACGGAGTCTTGCCGACTGCCGTGGTAGTCGCCAGCGCGAGCCAGACCGGATTGGCCGGAACCGGGCGGACCGTAACCGCCGATGGCACGACGGAGGCGCCCAGCCCGTACCTGGTGGGCGGCCTGGGCAACGCCCTCGGCCAGATGTTCCGCCGCGATTTTCCCTCCGAAAGCTTCACCGTGGCGTATTTCGCGTCGTTGCGGAACCGGCAGGCGCAAGCCGACTATGCCATCGACCAGTTAAATTTCCGCCAGACCCAGTTGAGCAACCGCAAGGACCTCAATCAGGTGGAGGTGGATGTCCGGAACTACCTGATCGCCGTGCAGCAGGCGCGCGCCCGCTACCAGGCCGCGGTGCGAAACCGGATTCTGCAGGAGGAACTTTATTCGAGCGAGCGGAGGCGGTTCGAATTGGGAGCGTCCATTTCGTACAACGTGACCCAACAGCAGCGGGACCTGATCGCGGCGCAATCCTCGGAGATGGCGGCCCTGGTCGCCTACATTACGGCGCGCATCGGCCTCGACCGAACCACGGGCGCCATCCTGGCGGCCAATCACGTGACGCTCGCCGAGGCGCGCCAAGGCAAAGTCATGCGCCAATCGGTGATCAGCGAGCCGGCCGGCCAGACCACTTCGATCAAGTGAACGGCCTTAGTTCCCGGGGATAACCGATGACCACGCGGCGAGAGCTTCTGAAACTGTGCGGCATGGCGCCGCTGGCCTCCCAACTTGCCGCCGGCGGCGGTTCTTATGTACGGGCGCAAACGAATCGGGGCCCCTGGGCCGTCGGCAACACGCTTGTCGAGCGTCAGGTGGCATTCGATTCCCGGAGCGGACTATCCACCGTGGGCTGGCTCCACAAGGTCACCGGAACCGACTTCGCGAAACATGGCGCGGCGGCCCGGCAGGCGGGAGACGAGTTCAGTTTCCAGGCGGGAACCGATAGCTTCACCGGCAAATCCGGCTTCGAACTCGACGGAGCCGAAGTTCTGGCCCTCGACGGCGGCAAGGCGCTCGAGCTGCGGCTCAAGCATGCGAAAGCGGGGCTGGCGGTGAACGTCTTCTACGCCGTCTACGACGAACACCCCGTAATTCGGAAGTGGATTGCGATCCGGAACGACGGCGCGCAGCCGGTGGTCTTGAAGCGGCTCTGTTTCGAATCGGTCTCGGCCGGTGCGGGCGTGCCGGCCGAACTGCAGCTCTTTGCCGGCTACGGAACGGTGCCGCGCGAGATCTTCTTCACTGGCCGCGTCTCCGATACCGCGCTGGTTTCCAGAAACTCGCGCACCGGTGAGGGCCTGGTGGTCCTCAACGAGGCGCCCGGATACCTGAAGCGCACCGAGATGGGCGGTTGGGGCTGGAACGATCACATTCAGGCGATGTACGACACGGACCTGTTTCCGTTCGAGCGCACCCTGGAGCCCGGCGAGACCTTCCAATCGGCCCGCAGTTCGGTCGAGTTCTTCGTGGACGGCAAGGGGTTCGCCGACTCTCGCTGGGTGGTTCCGACGTATGCTTCGCGCGTCCTGATGCGGCGCGGGCGGAGTTTCCAGCCACGCTGGCTTTACAACACCTGGGAACCCTTCGAGCGGAACATCGACGAGGCCACCAGCGCGGACCTGATCCGGGTGGCCGGCCGCATGGGGATGGACATTTTCACCATCGATGACGGCTGGCAGGCCGAATACGGGGATAACCGGGAGAACCGGGAAAACTTCCCCGGCGGCCTGGCCAAAATCGGCGCGCTGCTGAAGGAACAGAAAATGAGCCTGGGACTTTGGGTGCCGCTGGCGGCCATCAGCACCGGGGCCCCCGATTACAAGCAGCACCCCGAATGGCTCTGCCGCGACCGCGCGGGTCACCCCAAGTTCACCGGAACCATGGCCGGCCAGCAGGCGGTGATGTGCCTCGGCAGCGCCTACCGGGAAGCCGCCGCACGGCGCCTGATCGACCTCATCGAGAAGTACCATCCCGGATACCTGAAGGTGGATCTCACCACCGTCTTCAACGCTTACGGGGAAGAGCCCGGCTGCAACGCGCCCGGCCACTTCCACAAGAGCTGGGCCGAATCGCTGGAGCGCATTTACGAGGGGCTGCAGTACGTCGGCGAGCGACTCTATCGCGAGCATCCCGAGGTGCTGGTCGACTATACCTTCGAGCTCTGGGGCGAGAAACATCTGATCGACCACGCGCTGCTAGGCGTAGCCGACATGGACTGGCTGAGTAACATCACGGACCACCAGCCGGACGATGCCGGCCCGCGGCAAGCCCGCACGCTGCTCTATCACCGTGCGTTGGCTATCCCGGCGGAGACCATGCTGCTCGGCAACCTGCACGCCGCCACGCCGCCCATCGAAGAGCGTTTCGGCGTGGCCGCCGGCTCGGGGCCGCTGCTGGTGGGCGATCTGCGCAAACTCACCCCGGAGCAGCAGGACTGGTACGCCAGCCGGGTGCGCTGGTTCAAGAAGCTGCGCAGCCAGGCGTCATTGAACGATAGTTTCTTCCCGCTGGGAGAGTGGGCCCAACCGGGCGTGAAGAGCTGGGATGGTTTCGCGCGGCTGAGCCGCGAAGGCGATGGCATCGTGGTGATCTTCCGGAACGATTCCGGGGCAACCAGCGTGGTCCTTCGGTTGCCGGCGCCGCCGGATGCGGTCTACGAAGCCCGTTCCGTGATGAAAGGACATGCGCTGGGCACGGTGACCGCGTCCGTTCTCGCGGCCGGGTGGACCGCGCCGCTCGATACCGAAGCGCGCACCGACGTCATCGAACTGCGCCGCCGTTGACGCCGGCCGACGGCGACAATGCCGTCGTGCGATTTACGCCGTCTTGCGCAGCAGTTCCTTGCACCTGTGGCCGTACTTGCCGCGCGGGTCGGCGTCCTTCCCCATCCGGAAGTGCTTGCGGGCTTCCGCGGGTTCCTGCATTGCCAGCAACGCCATCCCGGCGCGCCAATGCCGTTCGGCAATCGCGGACGCCGAAAGACCGCGTTCGGGTTTCCGCAATGCCAGCGTGAGCGACTCGCGCGCCTCCTCGCCCCGCCCCAGCAACCCGAGCGCCCATGCCTGATTCGCGTAATGGGCCCAGTGAACGCGTCCGCCCGGACGCCCTTGCGCCAGTTCGATCCCCTGGCGGGTATATGCCAGCGACTTCTCCGTCTCCACCCCCTGCACCAGCAGCAATTCGGCCAACCCGGCGTGCGACGCCCCCGTTTTATCGCCCTCTCCGATCGCGTGCCGGAACGACTGCTCGGCTTCGTCGTACCGGCCGCTGTCCAGGAGCACGTATCCCAGAACGCCGTGCAGCCGCGGATAGGAGGAGCCGCTCTTGAGCTTAGCGAGACCTCTCCGGCAACACCGTTCGGCTTCCTTGAGACGGCCGGCCTGACAGAGGGTCAATCCTTCGTTGCAGAGAACCCGCGGGCTCGGATGGCCCAGGCTCGTCCAGCGCAGGCATCGCAGTGCTCCGTCGTAGTCGCCCGCCCGCTTGCGGGCGTCGGACACGATTGATCCCAATATTCCGCGCACCTGGTAGAGAAACAGAACCGCGAAGAATCCCGCCAGCAGCCACAGGTGGTGCCTCATTTCAGGAGCGAACAAACCCCACAAAGCGTTCCCCATGTCGGGAATTTAGCACCGAAATGTCCGAAATCACACATCTACAAAAGTTAGTTTCGGGGTCCGTCACGGCAGCGGAATATTTCGGCGCTTTTCCTGTTCCGCAGTGGATTATCGCAGCCACTGATGTGCTAACGTCGTTTCGAGGGAATCAATGGCAGACGAACAGAAGCCCAAAGAGCGCAAAAAGCGCAGCGAACCGGAAACCGAAGGCGGCACGCCGGCCCCCGAGAAAAAAGCAGGCAAGAAAGCACCGGCGGCGGTAGTTGCCGAGCCCGCTCCGCCTCGGCCACAGACGCCGTCGCAGAAAATACCGAAACTCCAGAAGAAGAACAAGTCGCGCCTGCCGCGCCGGCAGAAGAAAGCTCTGCAGAAGGTTGCGCCCACCCAAGGCGAGGCCTGAAGAACCAGCCAGCCGCGAACCGAACGGCCGCCGGCGTCAACGCACGAGCTGGGTGGCTGCGCTCTTGGCCAGCGTCCTGACGGTGCCCCAGGCGCTGCTGCGGACGTCCTGAAGGCCGTCCAGCACCTTCTGCATCGCGGACAGAAAATAATCCAGATCTTCTTCCGCGATGTTGATCGGAGGCAAAAACTTGATCAGCTCGGTGTGATAGCCGGCCACCTGGGCGAGGATGCCGTGCTCGTGCAGCAGCGGCATGATGACGGTCTGGCCGAACACTCCCTCGTTGAGCAGGTGGAGCGCATCCCACGCGGCTTTCAGCTTCACCGAGCTCTCGGGACGCCGGAAGTCGATCCCGAACATCAGCCCTTTGCCTCTCACTTCGAAGACGAACGGGCAGGTCTTGCCGATCTCGGTTAGACGCGCCATCACCTTGGGTCCCAGGCGAGCCGCGTTATCGGCCAGCTTGTCTTCTTCCATCACCTGTAAAGTCGCCAGCGCCGCCGCCATCGCCAGATCGTTCTGACCGAAGGTATTCGAGTGGATCACGCAATGCTCCATGCTGTCGAATACCGAGTCCATGATGCGCGGCGCCGCAAGCACGGCGCCCACCGGCACATAACCGCCTGACAGGGCCTTGGCCACGCAGACGATATCCGGCTCCACTTCGGGCCAGTGCTGGTAGGCGAACCATTTGCCGGTGCGCCCCAGGCCACACTGCACTTCGTCGGCCACCAGCAAAGCGCCGGCCTTGCGGCAAAGCCGGGCGGCTTCCGCCAGATAGCCATCGGCCACCACGGCGCAGGTCTTCCCCTGGACCGGTTCCACTATGAAAGCCGCGGCGTCCTTTTCGTGGAGAGCCTTTTCGAGCGCGGCCAGATCGTTGAACGGAACCTTGGCGGTGTCCGGCATCAGGTTGCCGAACCGTTCGCGGAAGAAGTCGGAACCGTTGATCGACAGGGAGCCGACGGTGAGCCCGTGAAACGCGTGATCGCAGTATAGAATCCGCGGCTTGCGGGTATAACAGCGGGCGAACTTGATGGCGCCTTCGACGCTCTCCGTTCCGGAGTTGCAGAAAAAGACCCGCTTCAGGTCCTGACCGGAATCCGAGCACGCGTGACGAACCAGTTTTTCCGCGACCAGGCCGGCGAGCAGCGAGCAATCCATGCGAACCAGGTTCGGCATGTCGCGCGACAGCACCTGTTCGAGAATGGATCGCACCTTCGGTTGGTTTCGCCCCAGCGCGAACACGCCCCAGCCGGTCAGAAAATCCAGATACCGGCGGCCCTCGGGATCGAAGAGCCACGCGCCTTGTCCGCGCACGTAGTTCTTATCGAAACCGATGGTCCGGATGGTCTTCACGAACGCGGGGTTGACATAGCGCTCATGCAGTTCGTACTGCCGGCCCTGCTGGGCATCCAGCCACGTTAGGAATCCCTGGTCCATAGCAAAGAACGGTCGACGCTTGGAGACTATAACGTGATAGGACGCCATCGAGCGCGCCGAGGTTACGGGACCCGCGGGAAGGCGGCCGCCCGAATCGGGAACGAGGGGACGGCGTTCGCATGTCAGAATGTTCGGCGACCTGACTTGCTCCGGCAACGCTTCAACCCGCGCGGCGGGCGGAAAAGGAACCGCCCGCCGCGGTGTGCCCCTCCAAACCTGGCGCCTACTCACGCTCCCCGTGCGGCGGTGGCGGCGGCATGTGTTGGCCGCCTGGGCCGGGGCGAACATCCGCGCCGTGACCACCGTGCTCCTCGCTTTCGAGCTGTTTCCACTGTTCCGGCGTCAGCACATGGCGCAATCCCAGCAGCATCCGCGCGTTGGCCTTTTCCAGTTCGGCACGCGCCTGCGCCACACGGTCGATCTGTGGGAGGACCTTTGCGTCATCGGGGTTGGCCGCCTCGTGCAACGGCTCGAGAATCGCTTCTTCCTTTTCGAGCGCGGCGTGAAGATCGATCAGCCGCAACCGGTGCTGCTGGAACACCTCGTCCATCTTCTTCTGCTGTTCGGCGGTGAGGTTGAGCCGCTTGGCCAGGTCGGGATTATCCCACCACTTTCCAGCGGGACCCGGCATCATCATGCCGTGGCCCGGAGGATGGCCCGGTTGCGGGCTTCGCGGTGGTGCGGGCGGTACGGGTGGCGCCGGTGGCACGGGCGCGGCCATCGGC
>JBAVIH010000399.1:0-14638 GCA_049686695.1 Bryobacteraceae bacterium
CATGGGCGCCATGGCACGCCAGCCCGATTGCGAGCGTGCGGCCGATGCCCGATGTGGCACCGATTACCACGGCCACTCGATCGGTTAGGTCAAGATGGTTCTTCTGCATTCCGGTTTGTCGTCGAGAAACTGAGTGCCGTCGGCCTTGCCCTCATGCCGACGCTTCCTTCTCAAGCCCTATTCAACCAAGGTGCGCCCCGTTACCACCCATGCGGGTCGCGTTGAATTCCTGGAGCGCCTCCAGCATGGCCACGATACTGGCGCGCGGCGTGCCTGGACTCACTCCCCCACCCACCGAGAGAACGATGCCCCCGCCCTCGGCGCCCTCCAACACGTCCAGCGCCGCCTTCCTCACCTCGCTGGGGGTGCCGCGAACCGCGACCTCCAGCGGATTGACATTTCCCATCAGGCACATTCGCTTACCCACGCGCCGCTTCACCTCGCGAATGTCGCGATGCTTTCCCCAATTGAGTATATTAAAACCTGTGTCCGGCAGATGGTCGAGGCAGGCACCCACCTCGGCGTCGTTGTGGTACAGCTTTACCCAGTCCGCTGGAAACGCGTCGCAGATCCGCTTCAAATATGGATGCGCGAACTCCTCGTAGTGATCCTTGCCGATGAAGCCCACGATGTCGTCGAGGATGAAAATGCCCTCCACCGTGTCTCCCATGGCCTTGTGCTGCGCCTTAAGCCAGTCGATCACCACCCGCGTGCACAGCTCGATCAGCTTGTGCGCGCCCTTCGGATCCTCCACCAGGTCGAACATGAACTCGGTGGTGCCGCGCACGAATCCAGCCGTGCAGAGCGGCCCGCGCGAAGTCACCATGGGCAGGATGTAGCCGTGGTCCAGGATGCGCTGCCGCTCCATGCGGATGCGGTGCAGCGTCAGCGCCGCGAAAGCGTCCGTCTCCACGTCGCATTCCGGAAGCCGATCGATATCTTCCAGGCGACACAACGTGTGGTATTCGCTCGGAGTGTTGTTCTGCCAGAACTTGGTCTTCGCCCCGAGCACCGAAGGCTCGGCCGCCATACCGTATTCCATCCACCAGGATGGGACGAAGATGATGTCCGGAAACTCGCGCATGATCTTCAGGTTGGCCTCAAACCAGACTTCGCGGTCGAGATAATAATCCAGATGTTTGATGCCCAGATATCCCGGAATCCACGGGCTATCGACGATTAACGCCATCGGGATCTTGTCCAGTTTCTCGAGGCGGGCGGCTCTCTTAAACGTTGTCCACTGGTCTGGCAGCATGGCGGTCTCTATTTATCTTGCCAATCGGTTCAACACGGAATCTCCACAGGGCGACCGTCGGCCGGATCGGCCCAGCGATCGTTGGGAACCGTCGGCGCCCAACCGGGCCGCGCAGGGTCCTGATCGTACGGGTAGCCACCCAGCCGCTGGTACAGCTCGGCGTACTCGCGCAACTTGTCGCGGTTGAGGCGGACGCCCAAGCCGGGGCCTTCGGGCACGCGGATGGCGCCATCTTCGTAATGCATCAGTCCGCCTTCAATGATGTCGCCGGTCAAGTGGTGATAGTGCGCGTCGGCGGCGAAGGTGAGGTTGGGCAACACGGCGCCCAGATGCAGCATGGTCGCAAGTTGAATCCCCAATTCGCCCGAGGAATGCACGGCAACTCCCAACTGGAAGGTGTCGCACACCGCGGCGGCTTTCACACATGCACGGATTCCGCCCCAGAACGTGGTATCCAACAGAATCACATCCACCGCGGTATCGAGCGCGTTGGCCGCCAGTTGTTCGAAGTTCACCACCACGGTGTTGGTGGCCAGCGGCACGCGCACCATCTGCCGAGTGCGGCGCATGCCGTTGAGACCGAAAACAGGGTCTTCCAAATAGTCGTTGCGAAGGCCTTCGATGGCCTGGCCGAAGCGGATGGATTGTTCCACGCTCCACGCGCCGTTGGGGTCGAAGCGCAGGGAGTCGCCTGGAAACGCGGCGGCCAAGGCACGATAGACTTCCAGCTCATAGTCGGGCGGAAACACGCCGCCCTTCAACTTGTGAGTGGAAAAACCGAAGCGCCGCTTCCATTCGCCGACCTGGCGAACCACCTGGTCGATGCTGCGCACCTCTCCCACGCCGGTGCGCGGGTGCGGGTAGCGGAAAAAGGCATAGGTGGCAAAACGGACGCGGTCGCGCAGCCGCCCGCCGAGGATTTCCGAGACCGGCACGCCCCACGCCTGGCCCAGGATGTCCAGGCAGGCAAATTCGAGAGCGGCCAGCACCTGCGTCCGGTTGTTGTACAGCGATGCCGTGGGATTGGCGATGCGAAACCGCATCTCCTCCAGGCGCGCCGGATCGTGCCCCACCAGGCTGGTCTTCAGCGCGCGGAATACGGCTTCGGCGGATTCGCCGCCGCCGCCCATTTCCCCCAGGCCGATCAGCCCGTTATCGGTCTCCACTTCCACGATGGTCCGCACGAAACGGCCCCAGTGGCAGCCATTGGCGTGGCGCAGCGGCGCTTCCAGCGGAACCGTGACCGTGGTGGCTCGAATGTCGCGAATCTGCATGGACGCCATGCTTCAACTTTACTGTACTTATATAGTTCGACGCCACAACAAACTCTATTTCAGCGCCGAAAATACGATTTTCGGGCCGTTTTTCGCCTGCTGGAGCCCGTTCCGCAAGGAATGCAGCTCGGTTGGGTCGAGTTTGGCGGTCAATCGCTGCTTCTCGCGGCAGGCACCGTACTCGGGCTTGAGGTGGTCAAAAGCGACGCGGAACGCCAGAAAAGGAGCAGTAAGGGAATCTCGGAGCTGGTTCTCACTTAGCCTTATCGCGCGAACCGTCGCCTGGCTTGGTATAAGCCCACGCACAACAGGGCGGCAGCGGTCAGCAGAAACGAGGGAGGTACGGGAGTCAGCCCTAATCCACCAGCGCCAAGCCTGTAATTAGCGATCTCCTCCGGCCCTACCCCCAAAGAGAAATTGGTGTTTGAAGTTGCCGCAAAATATGCGGCTCCCGCCGGGCTGCCGCCCGTGCCATTGCCCGTAGTGGTCATCGACGCGTTTTCGTAAATCCAGTATTCCGTTCCCGGGTAGATAGCGACGCCTGTTGGGAAGACCCATACGCCTGCGTAGATGCCGACCGACTGCGCCAAAAAACCGGGCGTCGAAGTGCTCAAGGCGGCGGGCGTGCCGAGATACTCTTGCGTGAGCAGGAACGCAGTTCCGGCGGCGACAGGCGTCGAAGCCGGCGTAGTTTCCGTCGCTGGCGTCGCATAGAAATTGAAGGTGATTTCGCTCCACGGGCCGCCCGCCGGCGTCGTGAAGGACTGGCCGAAGAACGCGATGGCGGTTCCTTGTCCCGACGTCACCTGAAGAATGATTTGCGCCGGGGCGGGCGAAACAGTGGCAGCCAAAACGATCCACAACAAAGAATGCTTCAAGACCAACCTCCTGGAACCGCGAAAGTTCTTCAAAACCCTTCCTGGCTAGAAGGCGAACTAATCCAGAGTTTTGACTCCCAAATAGTGTACTCGATACAACCTGCCTAATCAATAGCGAAAGTGCGGAAAGTGGGCTCACTTGATTCGTTGGATCTTGGATGCGCCGGCCGCTGATACCCCGGGGGGGCCCAGGCGTCGAAGGCCCGGGCTCCAGCGGGCTTCCCCTTTCATAGGCTGGTGGCCTGGGCGAACTTGCAACGATTCGGGCTGGATCGCCCCTGTGCCTACTTAAACCGCAGCGTTATCCGGTTCTCCGTGCCGCCGTAGCGGAGTTCCAGATCTTTCATCTTCTGCTTTTCCATAGGGAAATAGAGGAGGCCGGAGACGGGTTGCTCGGTTTTCTTTCTCGGAAGCATTTTTTGGTCGAGGGACTTTTCGAGCGGGTTGTCCTGCTCGTCGGTGGCGATCTTGACGGTGACTTTGTTCGTATCCTCCTGGCCGGAGCCGCCTATGCCGATGCCTCCCATCGGTCCGCCCATCCCGATACCGGTCTTCGGCGCTGCGGCTTTGGCGGCGGTGACCACCATGGCGTTCTTGCCGGCCACCTGGCTAGCTTCGTAGGGCTTGGTATGCTCGCCGTCCTTATCGGTTCGCAACACGAAATCGTCCGGGTCGACGGCGATTTCCTTGCCGTACTTGGGATCGAGGCGGACCTCGGCGACGAAGAAGTGGCCCTCCAGGTCCGAGCCAACCAATTGCTTGATTTCCTGCGGGTCTATGTACAGGGTCGCGGTCAGGATCAGGTCTTCGTTCTCGCCCTTGGCACTGGCGACGGTCTTCTTGGGAGCGGCCGCGAGCGGGAATAGGGAAAGCAGCAACGCGGCGAAGATGCGACGCGTCATGAGGCACCTCTCGCTCCAATTATACGGCGCTCGAAAACGTCTGAGAACCGGGGCGCGGAAGCGGCACTACCGTCTGTTGGGGTTGCTACAATGGGCATTCACCCCATCCAGGAGCGTCATCCAACATGGACGAAAAAGAACGCGCACGCGCCTTAGACCTTGCACTCAGCCAGATCGAGAAGCAATTCGGCAAGGGTTCGATTCTGCGGCTGGGGTCGAAGGACGCGATCGTACCGGTTTCGGTGATTTCGACGGGTTCGATCTCGCTCGACGCGGCCTTGGGCGTGGGCGGCGTGCCGCGAGGCCGCATCTGCGAGATCTTCGGACCGGAATCGTCGGGCAAAACCACCATCGCGCTGCAGATCGTCGCCGAAGCGCAGAAGAAGGGCGGCATCGCGGCTTTCATCGACGTGGAGCACGCGCTGGACCCGGCTTATGCGAAGAAGCTGGGCGTGGACGTGGACAACCTGCTGGTATCGCAGCCGGATTACGGCGAGCAGGCGCTGGAGATCACGTCGCACCTGGTCGGCTCCGGGCAGATCGACGTCCTGGTGGTGGATTCGGTGGCGGCGCTGGTGCCCAAATCCGAGCTCGAGGGCGAGATGGGCGACAGCCACATGGGCGTGCAGGCGCGGCTGATGTCGCAGGCGCTGCGCAAGCTGACCGGCTCGGTGAGCAAGTCGCGCACCTGCCTGGTGTTCATCAACCAGATCCGCGAGAAGATCGGCGTGATGTTCGGCAACCCGGAAACCACCACCGGCGGCAGGGCGCTGAAGTTCTACGCGTCCATCCGGCTGGACATACGGCGCATCGCGGCCATCAAGGATGGCGATGCCGTGGTGGGCAACCGCACCAAGGTCAAAGTGGTGAAGAACAAGGTCGCCTCGCCGTTCCGCGAAGCCGAGTTCGACATCATTTACGGGGAAGGCGTTTCGAAGGAAGGCGACCTGCTCGACCTGGGGGTGGCGCAGAACGTGGTGGAAAAGAGCGGCTCCTGGTTCAGCTACAAGGGCGAGCGCATCGGCCAGGGCAGGGAAACCGCGCGCCAGTTCCTGAAGGACAACGCCGATATCCGGATGGCGATCGACAGCGAACTGCGGAAGCTGCTGGGACTGGTGAAGGCGGATGCCGCCGAGGGCGCCCCTGCACTGGTGCCGCCAGCGCCGGGACCGAAGCCGGTGCCCGCGCGGAAGTAACTGCGCAGGCACAATGCCACATGCTTTTCCCTTTACCGGGCGGCCGCGTGCGTTGTGGGAAGAGCGGGTCCAGGGGGTCTGGCCCACAGTGGGACAGACGCTTTCGTCTGTCAACGTCCGATGACTGAGCGTGAGCGGCAACGCGCGATTCTTCTCAAGCTGGCACGGCTCGAGGACGGAGCGCTGTGCCATCCTCCGGCCATCCTCCCCACCGGTCTGGCCCCGCTGGACGCGGCGCTCGGCACGGGCGGGCTGCCGCTGGGAGCCATCTCCGAGATCTTCGGCTCGAGCGGATCCGGTAAGACCACGCTGGCGCTGCAAATGGTGCGCCGCGCACAATCTAGTGGCGCCGGCGCCGCCTGGATCGATATCGACCGCACGTTCGATCCGGCTTACGCCGCGAGCCTGGGAGTGGCGCTCGCGCCGTTGGTGGTGGTGATGCCGGAATCGGCCGAGGAGGCGTTCGAAATGGCGGCCAAGCTGGCTGCCTCGCAAGCCGTCAGCCTGCTGATCGTCGACCCGGCGGCGGCGCTGGTTCCGGCGGTGGAGCTGGATGCGGCGATGGGGACGAGCGGAGCCGGACTGCACGGCCGGGTGCTGGCCTCCGGGCTGCGGAAACTGGCCGTGGCCGTCGCCAGGAGCGGCGTCGCCCTGGTGTTTCTCAACCAGACGCGCTCCCGGATGGGGGCAGGCGAGGAAGCCGACACCAGCGCCGGCGGCCCGTCGTTGAAGCTCTACGCCTCGGTGCGCATCGAGTTGGAGCCGGCGGGAGCCGGGGCTGTGCGCTTTCGCGTGCTCAAAAACAAGGCCGGCGTGGTGTACGGGCGGGGCGAATTGCGGTGGATTCCCGGCGCCGGCTTCGCCGAAACCGCGTAAAACGGCCCTTTGAGCCCGATCCCGCGAAAAAAACCTCGAAAAATCGAGGTTTTTGCGCAATTCTTCTTTACATCGCCATGCCCTTCCCGTATGATTGTTATCGATCCGGCTCGGCGCTCCGCAAAAAAACGTCGGGCCCCCAAAATGTTTGATGGAACGATGGGTCGCCAACCGGGCGCCGAAGGCCCGGCGCGCGGCGCATCGAAAAAAGATACGGGAGAATCAAAGGAGACATATGGCGACGACAAGATTGACCCAGACGCAACTGGTGAAGGCGCTCGCCGCGCACGGTCAGGTCACCAACAAGGTGGCGAAGGACATCCTGGAGGGACTGGCCACCACGGCAATCAGCGAAGTGAAGAAGAACGGCATGTTCGTGCTGCCCGGCATCGGCCGGTTGGTGCGCGTGGATCGCAAGGCCCGCCTGGGCCGCAACCCGGCGACCGGGGAAACCATCAAGATTCCGGCCAAGAAGGTCGTGAAGTTCCGCGTGGCCAAGGCCGCTAAGGACGCGATCGTTCCGCCCAAGAAAGCGAAGTAAGCGGGAAATCCCGCCCAACGACGAGAAACCCCGCCGGCTCGGTCGAGCCCGCGGGGTTTTTTGTTGCGCGATCCAATGCCGGTGGCACGCCACCCGAGCTTGCGGGTGGCATCGGGGAAGCCAGGTTACTTCTTCACTTCGACAGCCGCCTCGTCCTTCTTTTCTTCGTCGCCCTTGAGGCCCGCTTTGAAGTTGCGAATGCCTTCGCCCAAGCCTTTGCCGAACTCCCCTACCTTCTTGCCGCCGAACAGCACCAAGAAAATAAGGGCGAAGAGCAAGACGTGTTCAAATGAAATGAGAGCAAAGACTGGCTGCATGTGTGGCCTCCTTCGTTCCACTTAATTGTAGCGGATTCGGGCGCGGCTGGGACTAAACCGATAGCTCCGCCTCCCGGCCGTGGATCGCCGCAGAGTTCCGGGACAAGAACTTCGTCACAACCGCCTTTGATCAGTAACCCTGCTCCCGCAGTTTGTCTATGCTCAACCCGGTCTTCACGTCGAGTTTGCGGAGCAGTTTTTCGACGTGCTTGGCAAGGATGTCGCATTCGATGTTGAGGCGCGCGCCGGGACGATAGGTGGCCAGCGTGGTATTGCGGTAAGTGTGAGGGATGATGGTGACGCTGAGCGCGTCGCCCTCCAGCGCGGCGACGGTGAGGCTGATGCCGTCGATGGCGACGGAGCCCTTGTAGACCAGAAACGGATCGAGCTCGGCGGGCACGCGGATGCGCAGCCACCAGTTGTCCTCGCCCAGCGCTTCGAGCGAGAGGAATTCGCCGGTCGCATCCACGTGGCCCTGCACGATGTGGCCGCTCAGGCGGCCGGTGGGCGACAAAGGCCGCTCGAGATTGACGCGCGATCCGCCGCGCAGATCGCCCAGGTTGCTCCGGCGCAGGGTCTCGGGCGCGAGGTCGGCGGAAAAAGAATCGGGCCGCGCATCCACCGCGGTGACGCACACGCCGTTCACGGCGATGCTGGCCCCAATGCTCATGTCCGCCAGCACGGCCGCGCAACGGACTTTCAGCCGCGCACCCGCCGGCCGCGTTTCCAGGGCTTCCACGGTGCCCAGCTCTTCAATGATCCCGGTGAACATATCCTTCGATGGCGAACTCGTCGGGCGGGATGGGGTGAATGGTGACGTTGTGGACGCGGATGGCGTCCACACGCCGCCGCCGGCCGATTCCGCCGGCGAGCGGAAGCGCCTCCAGACCGCCCAGAATCTTCGGGCCGTAATAAAACAGGATCCGATCGACCACGCCGGTTTCGAGCGCCGTCCAATTCAGCTTGCTGCCGGCTTCGATCATCAGCGACAAGTAGCGCCGCCGTCCCAACCAGTCGACCGCTCCGGCCAGATCGGCGCGCCCGCCCGGCCCGTTGAGCACCAGCACCTCGACGCCGGCGGCTTCGAGCGTCTTGCGACGGTCGGAGGAGGCGGCCGAGGTGGTGACGGCGACGACACCGCCGGCCGCGCTGCGCACCATCTTCGAATCGGGCGGCAGGCGAAGCTGCGAATCCATCACCAGGCGCAGCAGCGGGCGGCTGCGCGCGAAGCCGGTGCGGTCGGTGAGCAGGCAATCGTCGGCCAGCACGGTGCCGATTCCGGTGACGATGGCATCGTGATCGTGCCGCAGTTCCTGCACGTGGGCGCGGGCGCGCTCGCTGGTGATCCAGCCGCGGTTGTCGTCGGGGGCGGAGATTTTGCCGTCCAGCGTGATGGCGGTTTTGAGCGTCACCAGCGGCCTCCCGGTGCGCATGAAGTGCAGGAACGGCTCATTCAACTTGGCCGCTTCTGGCGCGAACTCGCCGGCCACGATGACTTCCACTCCGGCGGCCTGCAGGCGGCGAAAGCCTTCGCCGCCCACCAGCGGGTTCGGATCCTCGATCGGTGCCACCACCGCGGCCACCCCGGCGGCGATGATCGCGTCCGCGCAGGGCGGCGTGCGGCCCTGGTGAGAGCATGGCTCCAGGTTGAGATAGAGCGTGGCGCCGCGCGCCTTTTCGCCCGCGTGCGCCAGCGCGATCACCTCGGCGTGCTGCACTCCGGCGTAGGTGTGAAAGCCGCGTCCCACCACTTCGCCGTTGCGCTCGAGCACGGCGCCGACCATGGGATTGGGGCTGGCCAATCCGCGGCCTTGCCGCGCCAGGCCGAAGGCTTCGCGCATGAATGCGGGGTTCATATTTCGAATAGCGACGCGATAAATTTCTCGGCGTCGAACGGCAGCAGGTCGTCCACCTTTTCCCCCACCCCGACGTAGCGGATGGGCAGATTCAGCTCGCGCGCGATGGCCACCACAATCCCTCCCTTGGCGGTGCCATCCAGCTTGGTCAGCACGATGCCGGTGACGCCGGAAGTCTCGGTGAACTTGCGCGCCTGCTCCAGACCGTTCTGCCCGGTGGTCGCGTCGAGCACCAGCAGCACCTCGTGCGGCGCCTCGGGAATCACTTTCCTGGCCGTGCGAGCCATCTTCTGCAATTCGGCCATCAGGTTTTCCTTGGTTTGCAGCCGGCCGGCGGTGTCCACGATCACGTAATCCACTTTGCGCGCGCGCGCCGCGCTCACCGCGTCGAACAGCACCGCGCTGGGATCGCTGCCCGGGCTCTGCCGCACCACCGGCGAGCCGGTGCGCTCACCCCAGATTTCGAGTTGCTCGATGGCCGCGGCGCGAAACGTATCGGCGGCGCACAGCATCACGCTGCGCTGTTCGCTCTTGAAGCGGGCCGCCAGCTTGCCGATGGTGGTGGTCTTACCCGAACCGTTGACGCCCACCACCAGGATCACCGCGGGCGGCTCGGCGACATGCGCCGGAGCGCGCTCGGACGCTTGCAGGATTTCCAGCAGATTCTCGCGGATGAGGCCTTTCAGTTCGGCGGCATCGTTCAGTTGATGCCGCTCGACGCGCTGGCGGATGCGCTCCAGGATTTCCTCGGCGGTGCGTACGCCCATGTCGGAAGCGATCAGCGTGCTCTCGAGCTCGTCGAGCAGATCGGCGTTGATCTCTTTCTTGCCCTGGAGCGCGTCCTCGATCGCGGAAACCAGGCCGGCGCGGGTTTTCTGCACGCCGCTCTTGAGCTTTTCGAGCAGCGACGGTTCCTGCTCGACGGTGCCGAATAGGGTCTGGATCATTTTTCATTCATTCTAGCAGCCGGGCTAAGCGTGCCACGGCGGCTGAAGGCTGCTTGTGCAAGAATTGAGGTGTGCAGAATTACGCCGTTGTCATCCATCAAGACCCGGATGGCGGTTTTTGGGGCGAAGTCCCTGCGCTTCCGGGCTGCTACTCGCAAGGCGAGACGGTTGACATCCTCAAGGAGAACATCCGCGAAGCCATCGCCGGCGTGCTCGAAGTACTGAAGTTGCGCGCGATGCAGGCGTAAGCATCTAGCCAGTTCCGCCTCCAAGTGCGACGCTAGCGCGCGGCTGCCGCCGGGTCGCCGTAAAACGTTCCGCGCCCGTGGCTGCCGACGTAGACTCTGCCGTACTGTTTGGGGTCGCCGGTAATCTGCAGCAGCAAACCCCATTGATGACGGTCGTCGTTGATCCGCACCCAGCTCTGGGCGGCGTTGGTGGAACGGAAAATGCCGCGCTGGCCATCCACGTTTCCGATCAGGTACAGGGCGGAGTAAGTGGCGCCGGGCGCGGCCTGGCCGAAGCCGAATGCGTGAATCCGGTCGACGTGGCCCAAGCGGGAGAACGTGACGCCGCTATCGGTGGAGTGGTACAGGCCGTTGAAGGCTGCCAGCCATAGGTCGCCTTCCTTGCCTGGCGCGGCGTAGATGCGGTCCTGGCCGCCGCGATTGTCGCCGCGGTCGCCATCGCGCTCGCCGCGGGTGGGCAGACCGTCGGGCAGGGTGAGCGGCTGAGCGGTGAAATGCGCCGCGCCATCGGTGCTGACGAAGAGCTTCCCATCGAACAGCGCCAGCCCATAGAATTTGCGCGGATTCAAAGGATCGGCAATTACCCGCGTGTTCTCGGGGATGCCTTCGGATCTGGTCCAGCGCCCGCCGAAATCGCGTGTGTAATACACCGCGCTGCGCTCCGGCGTCCACACCCAGATATCGCCATCGGTGGAGACCGCAATGCTCCCCATGCTGGCATTGGGCGGCGCCGACGGAGTGGGCTGCCACGTCCTGCCTCCATCCATCGAGTAGCCGATGTTGCCGCCGCCGCGATTGCCGGCGGCTCTGCCGACGCGGACGATCATGTCCGGACTGTTCGCAGCGCCGGCCACGCCGGTGGTGTTGCCGAAGCGGGGCGGGGAAGTGCTGCCCTCGGGCGCCGGCTTATCGAGGTCCCAGTGCACGAACCCGCCGTAATCGCCGATCGCGGTGATCAGGTGCGGGCCCTTGGACGGGCTGAGCAGATCGAGCGCAACCGTCTCTTCGATGCCGGTACTCATGACGCTCCATTTGGTCGGCTTGCCGGAATCGAGAGCGGTGAGATCGAAAGTCTCGTAACCTCCGTAGCCGGTGACGAAGACGGCGTGGTCGGAATTGGCCGGATCGATTTCGACGTCGAACAGCCAGTGAATCGGCGTTTTGGCCACGTAGGGCGCCAGCGAAAAATCGTAAGTGCCGCCCGAGGCGAAGACGCCTTTCCAGGTCTTGCCGCCATCCAGGCTGCGGAAAACCTCATCGCCGCTGGGGCGGTAATACGTGCTGGCAATCAGCGTCCGGGGATGATGCGCGTCCACCGAAACACCGCCGTAGCCGAACGCTTTCTTGCTGGCGGCGTCGGGCCGGTCGGGCGTGATATCCGTCCACGCGCCGCTGGCGGTGTCGAGCTTCCAGATGCCGCCGTCGATCGGCCGGTACGGGTTGGGGCCGGTGACATAAGAGATGTAGAGGGTGCCGTCGGAAGCCAGCGCGGCGCGCGCGGGCCGGTATTGAACCGGTGCGTTGGGCATCGGCTGCCAGCTTTTGCCGCCATCCTTCGAGCGGAACAGGTTGTCCCGTCCCATCAGGGCCACGCCCACGTAAATGGTGGACGTCGGTTTGCCCTTCACCCCGCTGCGCGGATCGAACACCACGAAAACGATGCCGCTTCCCTCACCCTGCTGGCTGCCGGCGGCCGGCGGCTCTTCGGTGACATCGGGGAAGCTTTCCACCTTGGTCCAGGTCACCGCGCGGTCGACGCTCTTCCAAAGGCCGGCCCAGCGCGTGCCCAGATAGAGGATGTTGCCGCTATTGGGATCCACCGCCAGGCGCTCGCCGTGGCCGCGGCCGTTTTCATTGCCGCCGAACTTGAAAGGCACGTTGGTGTGCTGGAAAGTCTTGCCGCGGTCGCTTGAACGCAGAATGGCGCCATCCGGCGTGGATGGATTGGTATAGGTGCCGCAGGCAAGATACACGCGGTTGGGATCGGACGCATCCACGGCGACGCTCTCGACGCCCATCCAGTTGAGGTTCTCGTACGGCACCCAGTCGAGCATCGGCTCCCAGCGATGGGTGACGTCGTTCCATCGGTAAGCGCCGCCGATATCGGTGCGGGCGTAGCGCACGCCCTTGGCAGTCGGGTGAAAGACGATGCCGTCGACGAACCCGCCGCCCACCATCTGCACGCTCTTCCAGGTGTAGGGCGCCGGCGCGGGCCGCTGGTTCGGCACGGTCTGTGCCGTGGCTGTACCGCAGAGAGCGGCCAACGCCGCCGAAATCCACAATAATCGATGACTCATGAAAGGAGCGCTCCTTTGTCGCGCCGGCCGAGGGACCGGATTCCTCGATCCGAAAATCCAAGGTAGCACGTGAGGCGGGGCACGCTACAAAGCACATCCCACCCGGGCAAGCTAAAGCATGCCCCACCTAGAAATGCAGGCGCAGGCCCAGTTGGAACATGCGCGGGCCGCCGGTTCCAAGCAGCGGGGATAAACCGCTCCCCGGGCTGCCGGTTCCCAGCATCATGTTCAGCATGGAGGCCGATTGGCCGAACAGCGGGTTGTCCAGGTAGCGTACCGGGTCGGCGAAATTCGGGTGGTTGAGCGCGTTGTAAGCGTCCACGCGGAATTGGAGCGCGATCTTCTCGCGGATGGGGAAATCGCGGCTCACGGCCATGTCCAGTTGCGCCATGCCGAACCCGTCGATCGAGTTGCGGCCCAGATCGCCCTGCTGGCCGGTTGGCATCAAATGGAACGCGGCCGGGTTCAGACGGCGGCCGCCGGGCACGTCCGGGTCGGCCAGCCACAGCGGTTGCCCGAGCAAAAACAGCGGGCGAAAGGCGTTGGTCAGGGTGATGCCGGTGTACTCTTCGCTCTCGAGCACGGTGACGGGAAAACCGCTGCGCGCGCGCAGAATCGCGTTGGCCGACCATCCGCCCGCGAGGCGCCGCCAGCCCTTTTCCGGTTGGCTCCGTGGAACCGTATAGCTCAGCGCGGCGGTGAAGGAGTGGCGCAGATCGAAATCGGATGCGCCGCGATCGCTGGGCGTGGAGGGGGCATCCCACAGCAGGAACGCATCGCTCGAGTCGTTGTCGATGGCGTGGGACCAGGCGTACGACACGAGGCCGTTCCAGCCGCCGGTGAAACGCCGCCGGTACTGCGCTTCAAAGGCGTGGTACGCCGAGTGGCCGTCGTTGGTGGTCAGCGCAAACCAGGACGTGGACGAACTGCCGAGGCCGCCCACTTCCCGGCGAATCAGGCCGTAGCCGGCGGAGCCGACGTATCCGGCCGAGACCGTGTCGTGCGCTCCCAGCGCCCGCTCCAGCGACAGGTTCCACTGGGCGGCGGCCGGCAAGCGCAGGTTGGGCAGAAACGCGTAACTGAGTTCGAAGGCAAACAAACCGGAATAGCCTTCGAAGCTGGCCAGGCTCAGCGGACCGCCGTTGATGGAATCGGCGGCGATGCTCATGCTCGAGTCGTAGTACAGGCCACCACCGGCGCGCAGGACGGTTTTGCCGTTGCCGGTGAGACGCCAGGCAAGACCCAGGCGCGGCGCGAAGTCCCGGTAGGAAGTCGGCCACAGCGAGGTGATCCGAGGGCAACACTGAGAGGAGATCGCGGAAAACGGCAGGGCCGCCCCCGTCGAGTAGTCCAGGAAGTAGGTCCCGGCGTCGGGAACCGGGGCGGGACTGAATTCCCAGCGCAGGCCCGCGGTCAGGGTCAACCGCGAGGAGACGCGCCAGGTATCCTGGATCCACAGCGATAATTCCGTCACACCGGCCGATTCGTCCACCGCCGCGCTCCGCGCGATCCACAGATTCTGGGTTGTCGCCAAACCTGCGACGTTGTCGGCAATCACGCCCAGCGCCCCCGTGGCGTCGTGGCGGACGGCGAGGATGCGCCGGTAATCCGCGCCTATCTGCGGGTCGTGCCTGGCGAAATGAAGGCCCGCCGATCCGGTGGTTTGAAACTGCCGCTGGCGGCGCCTGCCTTCCTCTCCCGAGACCAATTGGCCGATTCCGCCGATGGTGAACCGCACCAGGTAATCGCAATCTTCGGTGACCCGCAGGAAGGTCGTGGTGAGCGGCTGCAACTGGCATCCCGGCCCGGTCGCGCCGTCGCCGCCGTTCCACAACGAGTACGCGCTGGATTGGCTCTCGTTGGCTCGCACGGTGACGATGGAGCGCGCCGTGGGATGGGCCGTCAGTCCCAAAGTGAGGCTCTGGTAGCGCAGGTCGATGCGGTTCACCTGAAAGGCGCCGAACTGGTTTTCCGATGGTGCGTCGCTATAGCGGCCAAATAACGAAACGCGGGAGCCGATGGCCTGGTCGGCGCGTGCGCTGCCGGCGAAC
>JBAVIH010000400.1:0-17307 GCA_049686695.1 Bryobacteraceae bacterium
CACGGAGCCGGCGTGTTCCTGGCGTCGCACCTGGGCCGCCCCAAGGGCAAACCGAATCCCGAGATGAGCCTGCGCCCGGCGGCGGTGCGTCTGGCCGAACTGCTCGGCCGGCCGGTGAAGATGGCGCCCGATTGCGTCGGGCCGGAAGTGGAAGCCATGTTGCCCGCGCCCGGCGAAGTGCTGCTGCTCGAGAACCTGCGGTATCACGCCGAGGAAGAAAAGAACGATCCGGAGTTTTCGAAGAAGCTGGCCGCGCTGTGCGACGTCTACGTCAACGACGCGTTCGGCAGCGCGCACCGCGCCCACTCCTCCACCGAAGGCATGGTCCGCTTCGTAAAGTCCGCCGCGGCCGGCCTCTTGATGGAGCAGGAGCTGAAGTACCTGGGCATGGCGACCACCAATCCGGCGCGCCCGTGCGTGGCCATCCTGGGCGGCGCCAAAGTGTCGGACAAGATCGAGGTCATCGAGAACCTGGGCAAAATCGTCGACCAACTGCTGATCGGCGGCGCCATGGCGTACACGTTCCTCAGGGCGCAAGGCCTGCCCACCGGCAAGTCGCTGGTGGAGGAAGACAAGGTGCCGCTGGCGGCGAAACTGCTCGCCGACCTGGGCGGCAAGCTGATGCTGCCGGTGGACCACGTGGTGGTGGACCGCATTGCGCCCGGCGCCCCCAACGAAATCGTCGAAACCATCGGGGCCGACAAGATCGGCGTCGATATCGGCCCCCGGACCATCGAGCGGTTTTCGCAGGTGATCGCCTCCGCCAAGACCGTGATCTGGAATGGCCCCATGGGTATCTTCGAGATGCCGCCGTTCGACACCGGAACCGTGGCGCTGGCCAAGGCCGTGGCCGCTTCCTCCGCCACTTCGGTGGTGGGCGGCGGCGATTCGGAGAAGGCCATCAAAGCCGCCGGCGTCGCCGGCAAGATCAGCCACATTTCCACCGGCGGCGGCGCTTCGCTCGAATTCCTGGCCGGCATCAAACTCCCCGGCGTTGCCGCCCTGGAACGCTAGCGGGCTTGGTTAGTGGGTCAGTCCAGGGATAGGCGGCACTGCTGCGCTGTTGGAAGCGGCCTGCGCCAGCCGGCGTAGCAGGTGCGGGGACGAAAGGGCGACGGGACCGTTGTAAGCGACCGTGCCCCATGATACCTTCAGATTCGGACGAAAGCGTCTCGAAAGCGAGGGCACGACGGATGAACCGCAACGCACGCATTTTCTGTTTTCTCGTACTTACGCTTGCCGCATTGAGCAGTTGCTCCAGCGGGCCACCAGCCAAGGAATCCAAGAAAGCCGGGACTGCGCCAGACAGAATCCAGGGAAAGGCACAAGTTCTGGTGGTGGCGGGCGGGGCGACCGATGCCGCTCTGAACGCGGGTGGACCTTCCGTGTTCCTTTGGGAAGGCATGCACCGCTACCGCCTGTTCTTGAGGGCGCCCGCCGAGGTAACCCACGGGAGCGAGTATGTTGCCGAGGGCGTCTACGCGCAAAAGGCCATTGACGAGATTGGCGATCCCGACCAGGGCAAGAACGGCTATCCGCTCCCATCAAGCTGCGATCGTGTCGTCAGGATGGCCTGGAGCGACCTGTCCCTCGATGCAATCGATGCGAATGCCTCGCTTTTGTGCGCCACGGTGACGCGGCATCCCGCCAGACCCTTATTCCTGGTCAAGCGGATACGGCCCGCCACATCCGAGGAGAGCGGCGCCGCTTCCGCGGAAGCGAAGAAAGACGCCGCAGCCGAGGAGAAGAACGTCCCCGAAGTCTCTGTTCCGGGAGACAAACAACGCGCTTTTCTGATTGAGAGTCCGCCCGTTCAAACCGCGCCCCTTTGGGAGCCCGCGGGCGGCACGGTTCGTTGCAAAGTCGTCATCAACCAGGAAGGGAAGATCTCCGACCTCGAAACCGGCGCGCAACTCTGTGAGACCGTGCCGTGGTCTCAGTTTCGTTATCAGCCCCCGGTCCAGGGCGGTCACCCCGTCACGGTGAGCACCGAGGTTGAAGTGCGCTTCGAACCGCGAAAGTGAAAGCCTCGAGGGCTGGCCCGATCCGCTTCCATCCGGGCAGACCCCTGCCGGCGGCCCTTGCCCGGAAAGCGGCGGCGGAGTGGCGGCCCAAAAGGCCGTGTCGCCGCCAAACCGGAGACTGACCCAACCAACCCGAGCTTCCGCTCTCACTTCTGGCCAGCGGCTTTCGGCTTGAGGAACGTCCCTTTCTCGAGTTCCTCGAACGCCTGGCGAAGCTGCTCCTGCGTGTTCATCACGATCGGCCCGTACCAGGCCACCGGCTCTCGTAGTGGTTTCCCCGAGCAGAGCAGAAACCGGATTCCGTCTTCCCCTGCGTGTACCTCGACCTCGTCGCCGCGGTCAAACAGAACCAGTGAGCGGTTGCCCGCCTCGGCCGGAGGCTTCGTATCCGCCCACCCGACCGATTCGGTCGGCACCTCCAGCGGGCCCGACGCGTTGCAGAACTTCCCGTCCCCCGAGAAAACGTATGCGAAGGAGTGATGGGTCGTCTCGACCGGCAGGGTCTTCCTCTGGCCGGCAGGCACCGAAACGTCGAGATAAATCGGATCCGCCGCGATGCCATCCACCGGACCGACGGTCCCCCAGAACTTTCCGCAGACCACGCGAACGTGCGTGCCGTCGTCATCCGTGATTTCCGGGATGTCGCCCGCCTTCACTTCCTGATAGCGCGGCGCCGTCATTTTCAATGCGGCGGGAAGGTTGGCCCACAATTGGAATCCGTGCATCCTGCCCGACTGGTCGCCTTTGGGCATCTCCTGGTGGACAATCCCGCTTCCCGCCGTCATCCATTGGATGTCGCCCGGGCCGATTGCCCCGTGGTTTCCCATGCTGTCGCCGTGCTCGACGGTCCCGGCCAGGACGTACGTGATGGTCTCGATCCCGCGATGCGGGTGCCATGGGAAACCCGCCAGGTAATCCTCCGGAACGTCATTGCGGAAGTCGTCGAGAAGCAGGAACGGGTCGAAGTCGGAAGTGTTGCCGAAACCGAACGCGCGGCGCAGATGCACGCCCGCACCTTCGATGGTCGGCTTGGCTTTGATGAGTCGTTTCACGGGACGAAGGGACATTGGGCCTCCTGTGCCGAACAATACAAATGCCGGAGCATCCTCTTTCGCTCACAGCTTTCAGACAGTGTACATCGAGCTTAACCCCAGTCAGTACTCCGTCGTTATCCATAACCCATCTTGTCGATTCCCCATCCCGACGCTACTCTCGGACAAGAAGACTCCGGACAGCGCGATCGATCTGAAGATGCCCGCAAATCTCACGAATGGCCTGCCGGCGGGAATCGCCGTGCCGCAGCCGGCCCACCGCCGGCCTCAAGCTGCCCGGCGTAGCCGCGCTGGAACGGCAGGCGACGCACGCTCGGGCCCTGCTGAGCGCCCAGCTTGCGATCACGGGACCCGAACATGAGACGACTCACTCTCCCCGATGGTCTGGAAGTGTTTTCCTTGAACCCCGATGAGACGCGTTTCATGCACCGCGAGGTATTCGGCGAGCGCTGCTACCTGCAACACGGCATCGAACTGCGCGAAGGGGATTGCGTGTTCGATGTCGGCGCCAATATCGGGCTGGCCACGGTTTTCTTTCATCGCGAGCGCCGGGGCATCCGCATCTTCGCATTCGAACCCAGTCCGGTGGCTTGCGAATGCTTGAAAGCCAACATCGAGCTCCACGAGGCCGATGCCCGCGTCTTTGAGTGCGGACTCTCCGCCGCGCCGGGAACGGCGGAATTCACCTTTTACCCCGCTAACTCCACGATGTCGGGATTCCACGCCGATTTGGAAGTCGATCGAGGCACCACCAAGACATTCATGGTCAACAGAGGCTTGCCGCCGCAGGATGCCGAGAGGCTTGTCGGTTTCAAGTTTCGCAAAGTGACGTTCCCTTGCCGTTTGCGGACGGTCTCCGAAATCGTGGACGAGGAAAGTGTGGCGCGAATCGATCTCTTGAAAGTGGACGTCGAGAGGAGCGAGAAAGAGGTTCTGGCGGGAATTCGGGCCGAGCATTGGGGCCGGATCGGCCAGGCTGTCATCGAGGTCCACGACGAAAAGGGCGGTCTTGCCGATATCCGGGGCGTCCTCGAGAAGCACGGGTTCGCAGTGACCGCCGAGCAGGATCCGCTGCTCAAAGGCACATCGCTATTCAGCGTGTTCGCTTCACGCCGCCAGTGAAGGGGTCGGCGGCGTCGGCTACGCTCCTACCCGCGTGGCGGCTATCAGCGACGCTATCTCGTCCACACTGTCGAGCTGATTCTGATCGAAACCGATTTGAGCAAAATCGACTCCATAATGCTCTTCCAGGAAAAACGCGATTTCCAGGGCATCGATCGATTCCAAACGGCCGCCTACGATCATGGAGTCCCCATCGCCAAACGCCCGGGTATCTCCCTTCTTGTCCAACAAACTTCGGATCAGCGCTCTCACTTCCGTTCGTACGTCCATGTGATCCTCAATCGGCGTCATTTTAGTAAAAACCCGCTAAGCTGAACAGGAATCGGAAATGTTCCCGAATCGGGCAGGTCCTTCCGAAATAGTCGAAAATGTGCAACAGGCAGAAGAACCCCAACATCCAGGCGGTGGGCAAAGCGTGTTCGCGCAGCCAGGGCCCATTTGCGGATCGCTTCTTCCCGCGGAGTTGCGAGATGCCGATCGCGATTCCCAATACCAGGCACTGAAAGCCGTAGACGTGAAACCCAATGAGCGCCCGCCCAAGGCCCACATCCGCGACATAGTGGATATCCCGTACAAAGTGGAAAACCATATTGCCCAAAGTCGCGGCACAGAGGGTGGCAAAGAATATCCGCACCCGCCTGTGGCCTTTGAAGTATCGGGCGAAAGCCGGATAGAAGAAAAACTCCACCAGTAATTCCTTGAAGTAGTAGTAATACCGGTTCCAGAATTCGGCGATCGTCCGGGCTCGAAAAGGCCGATACGTATTCCGGAGGGCCCGGAAGCCCGTCATTCTGCAACAGGCGACCTCGCAATTTCCCCAAATCGAGAAGGAGAGCATCGCCTCCAGAAAATCGCCGATCAGGCTGGCCCATTCGAGGGAACGCGGATACGGCTGCCGGGCGACGCTGCGCGCGAAGGCCAGTTCCAAAGAAGGGATATGAAGCCATGTGTGCGTGACCGTGCGGAACACCGTCAGAATTATGCTCAACATCAACGCCCACAGAAGCAGTTTCACTCCTTTGATTTGAGTGACGGCCAGATCCTCGGAAGTCCGAGCCTCGATCCGGCGTAGATAGGCGGCTCCTTTGGGGATGGGAGTGAGCAAGTTCGCGACACCGATCCAGAAGGGAAACCAGACGCCCATCTGCAGTGGCAGCGGATCCCGGTCCCTGGAATTCCGGTCGAGCAGGGTGTAACCGATGAACCAGAAATAGCTCCCCAGCATCGTGACGGCGGTCCAGAGATAAACGCGTCCGGTGTGCGTAACTGGTGCATAACACGCTCCCAGCAGCACCACGGCGTAACAAATCCCCAGCAGAATTATCGGCCGGCGCATGAGTCTGGCGGTCCGCCAGTGGAAGGCCATCCAACAAAAAGCGGCTCCAAAAGCGAGCAGCGCGACGACTGCGACCGGCACGAGGATGGCGAAATCGACCGCGGCGCCCTCCCGCTCGGATACCTTGCGCAGCATGCTCCATTCGCACCAGGAGTTGTGGAACGCCAGCCAATAGAGCGTCCCGCAGGCGACCAGAACGCGCCGATACTTCGGCAGGAAAGTGATCGGCACAAGAATGGCGCACAGGCCCAACCAGCTTGGGCATTGCAGGCGGAGGATCGCCGCGAAAATGGCCAGCAGAGCTAGTTTTCCCGGGACCGTCTGCGCCAGGCGCACAATCTCGGGCTGCGTCTCGAAGGCGGGAATCAACCGCCAGCGAGTGCGGCCGGTGCCAACTGCCTCCCTGGGTGCTACAGGCACCGCCGCGCCACTCATAGCACGCTCCGTTCCAACAGCCGGACCAGTTCCTTGCGGTCGCACTTGCCGTTGGCGTTGGCTGGCAGAGATGGCAAACAATGCACGCGGGAGGGGACCATATAGGCGGGCACGCGGGCTTTCATGCCTTCCCGAATTTCTCCAATCCCGGCCTCCACGCCGCTCACGAACGCGACCAAACCAGCCGCGGTGCCGTGTTCCATGGGCCAGGCAACCACGGCCACCGAATCCGCGCCGCAGACCGCCCTCAGGTGAGCCTCCACCTCTTCCAGTTCCACGCGGTAACCGTTCACCTTCACTTGATTGTCGGTGCGGCCGAGGTGGTGGTAGAGTCCTTCCGAGTCCTGATAGGCCAGGTCGCCGGTCAGATACCAGACGTTTCCATCGAGCAACCGGAAACGGTCGGCGGTCTGGCCCGCATTGCAAAAGTACCCGCGCGCGACCTGGCTGCCGGAAAAGGCCAGTTCACCGGGCGAACCCCGCGGCACGATATTCAGCGATTCATCCAGTATTCTCGCCTCCATTCCGGGAAACGGCTTGCCGATGGAGACGATGCCGCGGCCCTCGGTCACATGGACCCCGTCGGAGAACCTATCCCCGGTGCAGACAACCGTGGTCTCGGTGGGGCCGTAGAGGCAGTCCAGGATACTGTGCAAAGCGGCTGCGCGCCAGGCCCGCGCGGTAGCTACCGGCAAGGCCTCTCCGGCAAAGGCCGAGTAGCGCAGCGACGGAAGCGCTCCGGGAACGAGCATGTTCATGCGCTGCATGAAAATGGCGATCGATGGCACCGAGAACCACACCGTGATCTCGCGGTTCTGCATGAACCGCAGAGGCCCCATTGCCTGCGTGGCCGGCACCACGTGGAGGGATGCGCCGCACGACCAGGCGTTGAAGACGTCGAAAACGGAATTGTCGAACGAGAGTTCGTTGGCCTGGGCCACCCGGTCGTCGGAGCCGAAGGCATATCGTTCGCGAAGAGCCGCCAAGAAAGCGGCCACGTTGCCGTTGGTGACCATAACCCCCTTGGGCGTCCCCGTCGTGCCGGAGGTGAAGATGATGTACGCCAGATCCGCGGCATCGCGGCCTGCCGGTTCGGTCAAAGGCCGATCGCCGGGCAGGGCTTCGGAGCCACAAACCGCGTTGGCCATGCCGCCCGGTGCGCCAGGCGCATGGATCGCAGGGGCCAGGACGTAACGCGGGCTCGCACGCGCCACGCTTCCCGACAGCCGCTCCAAGCCCTCCGCATCGACGATCAGGGCATCCAGGCCGGTGAATTCCAGCAGCCAGGCCAATCGGGATTCGGGAAGCCGGGGATTGAGCGGCACATACGCGGCGCCGTGCCAGCAGGCTCCCAGCAGGCCCGCATACGCCTCCCAACTGCGCGCGGCAAGGATGCCCACCCGCGCCGCCGGTAGCGACTCCCGCCGATCCAGCCATGCCGCGATGGCATTGGCCCGCCCCGCCAGTTGCCCGTAAGTGAAGTTCGTGTCGCCCACCGACAGCGCCAACCGCCCGGGCTCCAGAACGGCTTGATGGTAAAAAGGTGTCGCCAGATTCCCGTTCAATCGGGGCTCTCCACGAACGCTCGAATATAGCCACGATTATAGGAAGGGGGCCTCAGCGCTTGCAATGCGTTATATGGTGGATCAGCGTGAGATAACCGGGGTCAGGCCCCGCGCGCTACCTTAGGTTAAACACAGATCCGCCAATCTGGAATAACCTCCGTCATGATAATTCGCTTATCCTTGCGCATCTTGCGTCCGGGGAGAAGCCAATGAAATCTTTGAAGGATGGCCACCTTGACCACCAGCCCTCCAGCCGTGCGCGCCAGGCTGGCCACCGCCGCGCCGCTCCTGTTACTCTATGCACTGACCGGCTTCACCGGACTGTTGGCGGAACAGGGATTCGAACGGTACATTTCACTCCTGGTCGGTGCCACCGCCTCGGCTTCGGCGGTCGTGCTGTTCACTTATTTTCTAGGGTTCGCTGTGGGCGGCTTCTCCGTAGCCCGTTACGTGAAGCGCGGCCAAATCCGCTATCCGCTGAAACTCTACGGCATTCTGGAGTTGCTCGTGGGCGCCGGCAGCGTCGTCTTCACCTACGCGTTTCACCGCCTGGTGGCACGGCTGGCGCCATGGCAGGGACTGTTTGGCTCGCCCCTCGGCAAGGAGGCGATCCGGTTCGCCTTCGGTTGTATCCTGGTCCTGCCGGTGGCGGCTCTAATGGGCGCGTCCTTTCCGCTGATCGCGCAGGCTCTGGACAACACCCATGCCGGTGAGCGGCACTGGACCTCAGCCTACGCCGCCAACCTGGCGGGTGCGGTCATCGCCGCGCTGCTGGCTCCGTTCTTCATCATGCCCCTGCTTGGGTTGCAGGGCTCGATGTGGCTCTGCTGCCTGATCTGTGCCTCCGTGTTCGTTTGCACCCTCATTCTGCCCGGCGGCGGCCGGCGCGCTATCGCGTCCAGCGGTTTTTCCGCGGCGGCTGGCGAGCCGTACCGCGGTGCGGCGTTTCTCCTGCTTACCGCCGCGTTCGTCTCGGGCGCCGTGTTCTTCGCCCTGGAAGTCATCTGGACTCACTTGATCGGCGCCGTGCTGGGAGGCAGTGTCTACTCGTTCTCATCGATGCTGCTGATGGTGCTCTTGGGCCTGTTGATCGGAGCCTGCCTGGTCAGCCGCCGGGTCGAAACCGGCAAGATGGTGCGCTATTCGGTGCTCTTCCAAATCTCCGCCCTGGTCATGCTCGTGCAGTTCCGCATGTGGGACTTCGCCCCCTGGGCCTTTTCGGGCGACGTGAACCCGGTCTTCGTGAATTTCTACGTCCGGGAGGGCTATCGACTGTGCGTCGCCGCCGTGCTGATCCTTCCTTCCGCTTCGGTGCTGGGCCTGGTGTATCCGCGATTGCTGGCCGGCACGGAGCGGATGGGCGGAACCGACGCGCGCATGGCCGGGTACATGAGTGCGGCCAACTCGATCGGCTGCCTGACCGGCGCGCTACTCGCCACGTTTATCCTCATTCCCTTGTTCGGCTCCGAGTTGTCGCTCAAGATCGTGATTGTCATCCTCGCCGCACTGTGGGCGTCGTTCTCCATTCTCGAACGTTCCGCCAGCCGGCCCCGGACGATGGTGACGGTTGCCGCCCTGGCGATTCTGCTGGTCCTTACCGCATCCTGGCATTGGGCGACGGGACGGATAACCTCCGGCTTTGGACAGTATTTCGGCGAGTACGTCTCGAAACCAGGTGGGTCCAGCGAGACCCCGGCGGCTGCGGCCCTCACAACTTCGAAGATCATCTACGCGCACGAAGCCGTGCAAGGCGGATTCACGACTGTCGTCGAGACGTCCACTGCGGTTGGCGGCACGGTCGAAACCTATCGCACCATGAAGAGCGACGGAAAATTCCTGGCGGCCGATGACGCCATGGATCAAGCTCAGCTCGCCATTGCCGCCGTGCCCTCGCTATTCGTGCAAAACCTCGACCGCGCCCTGCTGATCGGTCTCGGCTCGGGCCATTCCGCCGACGTGCTCCGGCAACTCGGTTTTCGGCACATCGAGATTGCCGAATTCGCGCCTGATGTGGTGGAGGCGGCGCGCTGCTGCTTCCGGCATCTGAACCAGGGCGTGTTGTCCGACCCGCGTGTGAAGCTGCACCTCGAGGACGGCCGCAACGTGATGCTCACCAGTCCGCGACGATACGATCTGATCACCATCCAGATCAACGCCATCTGGTATGCCGGAGCGACCAACGTGTTTTCGCGCGAGTTCTATCAACTGGCGCATCGGCGGCTGCGGCCCGGCGGCGTTCTTCAGCAGTGGGTCCAGGTGCACCACATCGGCCCGCAAGAGATAGCCTGTGCGCTGGCGACGGCGCACGCCGTCTTCCCGCACGTCGGGCTCTGGGTTTATGGCACGCAGGGCATGATGGTCGCCTCCGATCACCCTTTGGTGTTGGATGAGAAACGCCGTCCCGAGTTGGACCGGTGCTTCCGGTCCGCTTCGCTGGTGGATGAGCTTTACGGATCGGTGTTGGTCGCTCCGAACAACCTGAACAGGCTGGTGAACGAGTTCCACGCCGTGATCAACACGGACCACAACCGCTGGCTCGAATACGCGACGCCGCGCTACCAGTCGAGCAGTTTGGACTGGTTCAGCCACAATAGCCGGATGCTTTCCCGCTACCGAAACTGAGGTCCTGAAATTCCGCGCGTGGATAGCACATGTGGCCGCGTTGTGGGGCGGCGTACTACGCGTGCGAGACCAGTGTCAGGCCAGGCACACCAAGATAGTCGCTCCGGTTGTGCGTTACGAGGGGCACGCCGTACAGCAGCGCGGTAGCGGCGATCCAGGCATCCGCGCATTCAATACGGCGGCCAGCGGCCTGGGCGGCGGCCATTGCTTCGGCCCATTTGCGGCAGAGGTCCGGGCTGGATGGCACCACCGTGAACCGTGCGAGATGCAGGTGCAGCCAGCGTAGTCGATGTTCGCCCCAGTGGTACTGAATCGTCCACCGCTCCACCTCGGCCACGGTCATGAACGAAATCAGTGCCACGCGCCCGGCGAGTTCCGGATCGTAGCGGAGGCCAATCGGGTGACTCTTAAAAAGGAAAGAGACGACGTCGGTGTCAACGACAACCTGCGTCATGCGGCTGGATCAGTGCGCTTGTGGCCGCGCCACTCGTGGAGGGTTTCCAGAAAACATTCGATAGACTCCTCCTCGGGCCAGAAGTCGCCGTGCAACACGGACACGTCGGCGATCGGCCCAGTGCCCTGCTCGGCCATCAATTGACCGACGGGTGGGTGCCCGGTAGCCGTATAGCGGGCAGATGCCGGACTATCGGCTGGCGCGGACTCCCGATGCTGGCGATTCAACTCGGCCATGGCTTCACCTCGTCACTCCGAGTATATCAGTGGGAGCTGAACCGCGAGCCGGACTCGACCCCCACGGGGACCTGCGCCACGTTACCCTGTGATTTGCCGCAGATGACACGCCGCCGCGTTCTCGCCTTGCTGCCGGCAGTGGCCGGCAGCTCGTGTGCCAGACAGGAGAACTCGTCTCCCGACGGCCAGCCCCGGCATCGCGTTGCCGATGTCCTCGCGCCGGCCGCTCTCGATCGCGTTCAACTGGGCGGTTACCTGGGCCGCAAGATCGACCTGTGCGTTCGCAACCGGATCTTCGCGCAGAATTGGGACCGGCTGGTGGCGCCGTTTCGCCAGCGCGCGGAAACCGCCTGCTGGCAAACCGAGTTCTGGGGTAAATGGTTTCTGTCGGCCGCCGCCGCTTGTCAACACACGCGCAACGCCAAAGAGCGCGCGCGTCTCGGCGATTCGGTCCAGGCGATGCTCGCCACCCAAACCGCGGATGGATACATCGGAAACTACGCCGCGGGCAGCCACCTGAAGTCCTGGGATATCTGGGGCCGCAAATACACGCTGCTCGGTTTGCTTGACTGGTTCGACATGACCGGCGACGCCGCCGCCCTCGCCGGCGCTCGCCGGCTGGCCGGACACCTGATGACGGAGGTAGGCCCCGCCGCGGCCGATATCATTCGCTGCGGCCTGTTTCGCGGGATGGCATCGAGTTCCGTGCTCGAACCCATCGTGCTGCTCCATCGCCGCACCGGCGACGAGCGGTACCTGCGCTTCGCCGAGTGGATCGTCTCCCGATGGTCGGCGCCAGACGGCCCCCAGTTGATCGAAAAGGCATTCACCGCGGTTCCGGTGGGAGAGCGGTTTCCACGCCCGAAGAAAAACTGGTTCTCCTGGGAAAACGGCGAGAAGGCCTACGAGATGATGTCGTGCTACGCCGGCCTGCTGGAACTGTACCGCGAAACCGGCCATGCCGCATACCGGGATGCGGCGATGCGCACCCACGCGAGCATCCTCTCCACCGAAATCAACGCCGCCGGTTCCGGCTCCTCCGAGGAGTGCTGGTACAGCGGCAGAGCGCGTCAAACCCAACCGGCGAAGAATCCCATGGAAACCTGCGTGACGGTGACCTGGATGCACTTTTGCGCTCACTTGCTGCGCCTCACCGGCGATCCGCGCTATGCCGACGCGATCGAGACCGCCGCTTACAATGCGCTGCTGGGAGCCATGACGCCGGACGGATCGGGCTTCGCCAAGTACAGCCCGCTCGAGGGGCTGCGCGAATTCGGCGAGAAGCAATGCGGCATGGAACTGAACTGCTGCGAGGCGAACGGGCCGCGCGGCGTCATGCTGCTGCCGCAGGTCGCCGTGATGATGGGCGCGGAAGGCCCGGCCTTCAACCTCTACTCGGAAGGCGCTTGGGATTTGCGGCTCCCGTCGGGCGCCGCATTGCAGATCGAGGCCAGAACGGACTATCCGCGCTCGGGTGTGATCGATCTTACGTTCCATCCCGCGCGGCCGGAGTCCTTCCCGGTACGCTTCCGGATACCGCCGTGGAGCGCCCAGACTTCGCTCACCGTGAACGGATCGAACATCGGCGGCGTTCATCCGGGTACCTACGCCGGCGTGGAGCGGCGCTGGAAGCCGGGCGACCGCGTGAGCCTGCAATTGGATCTGCGCGGCCGGGTTCTCCGCGCGGCAGATGGAGAGCGCAACTACGCCGCCGTGGCGCGCGGCCCGCTGGTGTTGGCGAGAGATGCCAGGCTGGGGCAGGAGGCCATCGGCGACCCGGTGGCCGGCTTCGGGGAGGAAGGCAGCTTCACGCCGCTCGAGGCCATCGCGCCGCCGCCTGGAATCGACCTGGCATTCAGCGCCGGCGCCGGCCAGGTCCGCCTGTGCGATTACGCCTCGGCCGGCAATACCTGGGCTCCGGGTTCCCGCTATCGGGTCTGGATGCCGGAACGCCGCTACTAGAGCTGCAAAACCGTGCGCAAGCCTTCATCGACGAAGCGTTGCAGGCGCGGCGGCAGCGTTCCGGCATGCTCAGTCAGGAAGCTGCGATCCAGGGTCAGGAGTTGGGACACATTCACAACCGAGTCGCGTGGAAGTCCCACCGAACGGGCCGGCAGCAGGACATTCCCCGGGGCGTCCATGAGTTCGACATTGCTGGTGATCACGGCTACGATTGCCGTTTGAATCCGGCTGCGATTGAACGAGTCCGCCTGAACCACCAGCACCGGCCGCCGGAATCCAGGCTCGGAGCGGCGAGGCTCGGGAAGATCGGCCCACCAGATCTCCCCTCGCTGAATCTCACCCATCTCTACCAGGCGTCCTTTGGGAGGGATTTCAGTTGGGCGCGATGCAATCCGGCGTCGACCTTCGCCGGGTGCTGCGAGTACAAGTCGTTCAGGCGCTCCGTGATCGCATCCCTCTGTTGGCCCTTGAGGAACTCCGCAATCGCTCTGGCGTACAGCTCGCTTCTCGAAACCCGAAGGCGGCGGGCGGTGATTTCCGCCATGCGGAACAGGTGGTCCGGTACCGAGACCGCGGTCTTCATACTGACAGTATAACCAGGGTTATACCCGAACCGGGATGGCCTTTCACTCCCCGCCCGGGCCTCGTCCGCCGCCTGGCGGCTTCTCGGCTACGCCGGGTTCCCGCTATCGGGTCTGGATGCCGCTATCCGGGTCGGGCTGCGGTTTTGGGCAGAATCTGCCCGAGTGGAGCAGTTAAACCCTTTGTTTTCGGAAACCACTTGGGCAGAATCTGCCCAACTTGGCCGATCCCTGTTCTCAGTTCGGGCCCGGACCTCGTCCGCCGAATGGCGGCTTTTCGGCCGGCTTCCCGGCGGTGAAGGTCAGCTTGACGTCGGCGGTGTGGGTCTTGTCGTTGACCTTTACGTCGGCGGTGGTCTTTCCCAGGTGCTCGAAGAGGTTCTGCTGCCGGAGCACGCCGAGAAAATAGTTCGGGTATTCCGGGTTGAACGGCTTGCCCATCTTCATCGTCCAGATCCGGAACACCTCCGCCTCGCCTTCCAGGTCCAACCCGGCCACCGTCAGCTTGCCCATGGTGAATTGCGGGCCCGCCTCGACGTGAACCACGGCGTCCACCGATTCGTGCCCATCGTCCACCACGCGGTCCGCGGTGATCTTGGCGTTCAGGTAACCGGCCCGGCGCACGGCCTTGCGCATCGCCTCCAGGCCCTCGTCCACCTTGTCGAAGTTGGCCACATCACCAGCCTTTACGTCGATGTTGCGGAGCAACTCCGACGCTTCGACCGGCGCCGGCCCCTCGATCGACACCTTGCCCATGGTGTAGCTGCGCCCTTCGTCGATGGTTACGAACACGTGCAGGCCCAGCACGTCCTTAGTGGGCTCGGTGCGCAGTTCGGTGAATTTCACCCGCATACGCCCGCGCGCTTCGTAGATCGGCCGGATGGCGGTGTTGAGGATCTCGCGGAAGCGGTCCTCGGTATACTCGGCGCCGATGCCCGCCCCGGAAATGGCGTCGTGCAGCACGTTGTACGGAATCGCATGATTGCCGCGAAACGTCACCAGCGCCACCACGGGCAGCGAATGTGCCGGCCGGAAAATCACGGCAAACTCGCCCGTCGAGGTGGGCGCGACACCGACCGCGATCTTCTCCGGCTGGCCCTTGGCCGTTATGAACTCCTCCACCCAGCTCTTGTACCGCTCGAAGGCGGGCTGCGTGGCGGGCAGCTTTCCGGAAGAGAACAGCGGATCTTTTTCGCGCAGCGCGGCGCGCAGCTCGACCTCGGAAACGTGCAGGTTCTCGAACTCCGCCGGGTAAGCCTGTTGCACTTCCAACACCTGAAACACCGCGGCATAGCCTTTCGCCGCGCCCGCCGTAAACTTGTATCCCACCGTCTCGAAGGCGCCCGTATCGATCAGGCGTTTGCGCGCGGCCTCGAATTCCGGCTTGCCCACCACCTGCCCCACTTTCAGCCCCGCCACCGCTAGAATCTGCTCGGCGCTGTAGGTGTGGTTGCCCTCCACGACCAGACTTTCAATCGGCCAGCGCGCGGCCGGCGCCGTGGAACCGGCGGCCTGCGGCGGCCTGGTCTGCCCGAATCCGCACCCACCCGCCAGCATCAAAACCGTCAGCAACCTTTTCATATTCCTCATGGTAGCGGCCTTTCCCGATAGACGCACCGGCAGCGCCGCCGGTGACGCGAGTAGAATAAAAAAAGTGCCTTACGATCTGATCGTGATTGGGAGTGGTCCCGGCGGCTACTCCGCTGCAATTCGCGCCGGCCAATACGGATTGAAGACCGCGCTGGTGGAAAAGCAGGCCAAGCTCGGCGGCACCTGCCTGTTGGTGGGCTGCATTCCCACCAAGAGCCTGCTGCAGACCGCCGACGTTTGGGAGCGATTCGTCCACTGCGAGCAGGAAGGCATCCACTGCGAGAACCCGCGCCTGGATTATCCCAAGGTGAAGGACCGCAAGGACGGCATCGTCAACAAACACTCCAAAGGCGTGGAGATGCTGCTCAAACGCGCCAAGGTGGAGCGCATCGCCGGTTACGCCACGCTCAAGGGCGGCGGCAAGGTGGAGGTGACGGGAGCATCCGGCGCCCGGACTCTGGAGGCGAAGAACATCATCGTCGCCGCCGGCTCGGAAGCCCGCATGCTTCCCGGCTTGGCGCCCGACCCGGACTTCATTCTCACCAACGTCGAAATCCTCAACCTGACGGCGGTACCGAAGAGCCTGATCATCATCGGCGCCGGCGCGGTGGGCGTCGAGTTCGCCAGCATCTTCCGCCGCTTCGGCTCCGAAGTCACGGTCGTCGAAATGCTGCCGCGGGTGGTTCCGGTGGAGGACGAGGACATCTCCAAGGAACTCGAGCGCAATTTCCGCAAACAGGGCATTCGCGTGGAAACCGGGGCGCGCGCGGAGAACATCGAAAAGACCGGCGCCGGCGTGCGGCTGGCGCTCACCACCAGGGACGGCAAGCAGGAAGCCCTGGAGGCGGAAAAGCTGCTGGTGGCGGTCGGCCGCAAGCCAAACACGGAGAACATCGGTCTGGAAAACACGCGCGTCGAACTGGACCGCGGCTTCCTCAAGGTCGACCAGCGGCAGCAGACCGGCGAGCCGGGCGTCTATGCCATCGGCGATGTGGTGGCCGGCACGCCGCAACTGGCGCACGTGGCCACCCGCGAGGGCATGATCGCGGTCGCCCACATGGCCGGCAAGCCCGCCGTTCCGATCAACCGCGACCGCATTCCAGGCTGCACGTACACCCAGCCCGGCATCGGCAGCGTGGGCCTCACCGAAGCCCAGGCGCGCGCGCGGGGCCACGCGGTGAAGATCGGCCGCTTTCCTTTCGCCGGCAACAGCCGCGCCACCATCCTCGGCCATCACGAAGGGTTCATCAAGGTGGTCGCGAGCGAGCCTTACGGCGAAATCCTCGGCGTTCACATCATCGGCCCCGAGGGCTTCGAGATCGTCGCCGAAGCGGTGGCCGCGATGGAAGCCGAAGCCACCGTCGACGTGATGATGCAAACCATTCACGCCCATCCCACGCTGTACGAAGCCCTGGGCGAAGCCTTCAACGCCGTCTACGGCCTGTCAATCAATGCGTAACTGTTGCCTGCGCGAACTGGGACGAATGGACTACGCGAGCGCGTTCGAGTTGCAGCGGCGCCTGGTAGCCGACCGCCAGCAGGGGCTCATCCCCGATCACCTGCTGCTGGTCGAGCACCCGCACGTGGTCACGCTCGGCCGCAACGGGCATCGCGAAAACCTGCTCGCCAGCGACGAGATCCTGGAGCGCGCCGGCGTCGAATTCCACGCCACCGATCGCGGCGGCGACATTACCTATCACGGTCCGGGCCAGTTGGTGGGCTATCCGATTCTCGACCTGCGCGAATGGAAACGCGACGTGGCGGCTTACGTCCGCGCCATCGAGGAAGTGCTCATCGACACGCTGGCCGATTTCGACATCGCCGCCGGCCGCATTCCCAAACTCACCGGCGTGTGGGTGGATGGGCGCAAGATCGCCGCCATCGGCGTGCACATTTCCCGCTGGGTGACCTCGCACGGATTCGCGCTCAACGTGTCGACCGATCTCAGCTATTTTGAGTACATCGTTCCCTGTGGATTGACCAGGCCCGTGACCTCGATGGCCGCGCTCGGCGTGCGCGCCACGCTGGACGATGTAGGATACGTTTTGGCCGCGCATTTCGGCCGCGTCTTCGACCGCCAGATGCCGCTTGCGGCGCCTGCCTTCGCCGGCGCCCGAAAAGAGGAACTCATATGACCGACGTCGTAATGCCCCAGATGGGCGAAAGCATTGTGGAAGGCACCCTGACCAAGTGGCTGAAGAAGCCGGGCGATCGGGTGGAGCGCGACGAGCCGCTGTTCGAAATCTCCACCGACAAGGTGGATACCGAGATTCCGTCGCCCGCCGCCGGCACGCTGGCCGAGGTGCTGGTGGAGGAAGGCAAGACGGT
>JBAVIH010000401.1:0-2471 GCA_049686695.1 Bryobacteraceae bacterium
TACCTGCGCGAGGACGGCCGCGCCGGCACGCGGAACTACATCGCGGTAGTGGCGGCGTCGAACTGCGCTGCCCATACGGCCGAGCTGATTGCCGCGAGCTACGCGGGCGAAACGCTGCCGCCGAACGTGGATGGGGTGGTGGCGTTTCCTCACGGCGAAGGCTGCGCGCATTCGGGCGACGCCGATATCGAGCAGCTTCGGCGCACGCTGGGCGGGGTGCTCGATCATCCCAACGTTTCCGCCGCGGTGATTCTGGGGCTGGGCTGCGAGGGCAACCAGATCGATCACTACCTCGGCGTCGCGGGGCCGCGTGCCGGGCGCCTGGTGGGGATGACGGTGCAGGCGAGCGGCGGCACGCGCGCGACCGTGGAGGCTGCGCGCCGCGAAATCGCGCGCCTGATCGAAAACGCCGCCGGCGAATCGCGCCGCCCCATTCCGGCTTCCCGGATTGTGCTGGGGCTGAACTGCGGCGGCTCGGATTCGTTCTCCGGCATCACGGCCAATCCGGCGCTGGGCCGCTGCTCGGATTGGCTCGCGGAGCTAGGTGGGACGCCGGTGCTGGCCGAAACCCCGGAGATCTTCGGCGCCGAGCATCTGCTGGTCCAGCGTGCGCGCAACGCCCGAGTGGCCGAAAAGCTGCTCGCCAGGATCGACCAATACAGGCAATACCTGGCGCGCTTCGGCGGCAGCTTCGACGATAACCCCAGCCCCGGAAACAAGGCCGGAGGACTCAGCAACATCCTCGAGAAATCGCTCGGCGCGGCGGCCAAGAGCGGCTCGTCCCCGCTGATCGAGGTCTATGACTACGCCGGACGCATCCACAACTCCGGCTTCGCGTTCATGAACACACCCGGCTACGATCCGGTCTCGCTGACCGGCCTCGCCGCCGGCGGGGCGAACCTGATCGCGTTCACCACCGGCCGCGGCAGCGCGATCGGCTTCCCGACCGTCCCGGTGATCAAAATCTCGAGCAACAGCCACACCTTCCGCGCCATGCGCGACAACATGGATGTGAACGCCGGCGGCATCGCCGACGGCACACGCACAATCGACGAAGTGGGCCGCGAGATCATCGAGTTGCTGCTGGCCGTGGCCTCCGGCCAGCGGACCTGCGCCGAGCGCCTGGGCCACCGGGAATTCGTTCCATGGCGAATCGGGCCGATGATGTAGCGGCGAAACGGTGCGCGAGTGCGGGACGCAAGGTGGGACAGACGCTTTCGTCTGTCAACCGACGGTCCGCGCCGATTTCTTCACAGCCCTCTGAGCGCCGGAACCGGCACGTGACGTCATTCAGCCCCGGAGCGGGGCGAAAGGGCGAACCCGCGTTCAGTGCTGGTCTGGCCGCTCTCTGTCGCCCCGTTTCCGGGGCTCTGCGGGTTGACCGTTTCCCCCAGGCTCACGCCTGGGGCTATTTTCTTTCGCCCTTACGGGCTGAACCTCTGCGCGTGTCTTCGGTGGCTGCGCCCATCTCCGCCTCGCGCACCCAAGGCTACGCACTCCCAAGCCACGGCCCCGGGGCCGCCTCTATAATGGGAAAGGAATGTTCCGCAATCTTTCGCTCTCCCTTGCGGTCGTGTGCCTGGGCGCATACGGCCAGACGCAGACGGCCCCGAAGGGCGCTTCGAGCCAGACGCCATCGGCGTTCGACAAGGCCACCTTTGAGGCCTACGTGCGCCACATGTATGTCATGGACTCGCGGTACGGGGTCCAGATTTCCGATCCCAAGCCGGACGAAATGCCCGGCTTCTCGGAAGTGGTTGTACGCGCGTCGATGGGCGACCGGAGTCAGGACATCGTCTTTCACATTTCGAAGGACGGCAGGAAAATCGTGCAGGGGACCCTGTACGATATCGCCCGCAACCCGTTTCAGGCGGACCTCGACAAGCTGAAGACCGAAGGCGCGCCGGGCGTCGGCACTTCGGGAGCCCCCGTGGCTATCGTCGAGTTCAGCGACTTCGAATGCCCGTACTGCAAGCAGGAAGCCAAGCTGCTCCACGACAACCTGCTTTCGACTTACCCCACGCAGGTGAAACTTTACTTCAAGGAGTTTCCGCTGGAGGCCGTTCATCCCTGGGCCAAGCGGGCTGCCATGGCGGCGCGTTGCGTCCACCGGCAGGGCGTGGACGCGTTCTGGGCTTACCACGACTGGATTTTCGAGCACCAGGATCAGATCACCGCTGACAACCTGCGCGATCAGGCGATGGACTGGGCCAAGGGACAAAACCAGATCGACGCGGTGAAGCTGGGGCAGTGTATGGAAAACAAGCTGACCGAGGCCGAGGTGGACAAGACCGTGGCGCAGGGACACGACCTGGCCATCAATTCCACGCCCACCCTGTTTGTGAACGGCAGGCGCATCGAGAAGGCCATCGACTGGGCGTCGTTGAAGAGCATCATCGATTACGAAATCGAATACCAGAAAACCGCGCACAACGCCGGCGACGATTGCGGCTGCGATCTGAAACTCAACC
>JBAVIH010000402.1:0-5231 GCA_049686695.1 Bryobacteraceae bacterium
CCGTACGAATTCGCGCTGTACTACGACGTGTAAGCAAAAACCGTTTCCAGCCACGGATGAACACGGATCAACACAGATAAAAACCTCTAATCAGTTTTTTGGTTTTATCCGTGTTCATCCGTGGCCAGCATTCTTTTCCTGTGCCCGGGCCGACCCCACACCCGGACCGCCGCTTGTGGCACAATCGTTCTTTCATGATCACCGACCTGGTGCAGATCAAGGTGTTGGGGGAAAAGAAGCTCGACGAAAACCTCAAGTTTCGCAGCTTCATGAAATCCCGCGATCACTCCGACCGCATCCTGCGGCGCACTGCCGAACGCATTCAGGAGCAGATCGATTGCACCCAGTGCGCCAACTGCTGCAAGACTTCCACCACCGAAGTCACCGAACGCGACATCGAAAAGCTGGCGCGGCATCTGCACGTCACCCGCGAGCAGTTCCTCGCCGATTACACGATGGTGGAAGCCGACGAGGGGCAGATGACGCGCATTCTCAAGTTCACCGAAGGCCCCGGCTGCGTGTTTCTGGAAGGCAGTCTCTGCTCCGTGTACGAAGCGCGCCCCGGCATCTGCCAGCGCTATCCGCACCTGGTCCGCGGCAACGGCTCGATCGCCAGCCGGATGTGGCAGTTCGTCGATCGAGCTTCGGTCTGCCCGATCGTCTACAACTGCCTGGAAGCCTTCAAGGACGAGCTGCGGTTCCGGCGATAGCGGGTGTATTAAGATGAAGCCGATGGGCTTCTATCTCTGGCTCGACAGCGAAGTGGCGTGGGCGCAAGGCACTTACGAATATCGCCCCATGGGCGCGGCGGTGATTGCTTCTTCCGACCTCTTCCGCCGCCGCGATTTCGACCCGCGCCGCAAGCCCAGCCCGACGCGAACCGCCGTCTATGCCGGCCAGTTCGCGTCGCTGGGCCACCTCAACGCACACCTGAAACGCAAGCGCCGCTAGCCGGCACTACGCCAGAGAGACGGCCGTTAGCTTGCGACCAGACTACGGTGGCGCGGTGCGCGAATCCCGCTGAAGCAGGACCAGTTGGGCAAAGCGCCAGGCCAGGTCAATCGAGCCCTGCTTGCCGTCCCACCGTTTCCGTATTTCCCGAAGCGCATCGTCGGTTCCAAGGTACGCGAGCGCCCGAACGGCGGCGCGTTCCGCATCGGTGTTCGACACGAGCGTTGCAGGCAGGGCGCCGAGTATCCGCGCAAACTCGCGGCGCTGCCAATCCGGCTCCGCATTGACGATTTCGACCTCCATCGGACCGCCGGTCAACTTCTCCGGGTTCTCCGGGTCCCAGTTGATCGTTCCGGACATCTCCAATACCCGGGACGCCCTCAAGCTGGAGACTGTCACGGTGTACTTGCCGGGCTTGTCGAACTGAAACCACTGGTTCAGTTCCAGGCGAACCTTCGCCGGGACTCGCTCCCGGAGAGGAGGCGCATTGAGATTGTAACGTCCAGCCAAGACCACTCTGCCTTTTCCTACAGGATCGCTGGTGCCCTGGGAGGGACTGACCGTGAACGTGTCCAACTTCATGCTGAATTCGAACCTGTTCCGATAGCTGCCGTACACTACGTAGCCAGGCACATCGGCGCTGAAAACGAGGTCAAGCGGAATCACCTCACCCGACCGAAACCGGCACGGCGAAAGTGGGCAACTCAAGGCCAAATGCACTTCGCTGTTCGCAGCCGGCGGCGGGTTCTGCCCGGCGCCAAGACAAACGGCGGCGATCAGCACCGATCCCAATCGAAGAATGCGAAACGATGCAGGATGGGACGCCATACCATAGAGTATATGCCTGCCGGAGAGCGGTTCCCGCGCAAGTCTGGTACAATTCGTTTGCCCATGCCAATACCGGTTGAAAGACAAGATTCCCGCCTGATGCGCGACATGTTCGGCACCATCGCGCCGCGCTACGATTTCATCACGCGAGCGTTTTCCTACGGGATGGACCGCGGATGGAAGCGGTCCGGCGTGAAGCTGGCGCAGTTGCCGCCGGAGCCGGTGGTGCTCGACTTGGCATCGGGCACGGGCGATTTTTCGCTGTTGGTCGCGGCGAAATATCCGGGGGCGCGCTCGATTGCGGTGGACCTGACGGAGGGCATGCTGCGGCTGGCACGGGAACGCGGAATCGAGCGCACGGTCTGCGGCGACGCGTGCCGTTTGCCATTCCCGGACGCCGCCTTCGACTGCGTCTTCGTCGGCTACGGGCTGCGCAATTTTCCGAGCCTGGCAACGGCGGTGCGCGAGATCGAGCGCGTCACCCGGCCCGGCGGCGTGATGGTGAGCCTGGATTTTTTCCTGCCTGCCAACGCCTTGCTCCGCCGGCTGTTCCTGGCCTATCTCTACACGCAAGGCTTCCTCTGGGGATACCTGCTGCACGGCCGGCCGCGCGTCTACACGTACATACCGGATTCCCTGCGCTCGTTCGTTTCGATCGGCGATTTCTCTCTTCTTCTGGGGCGCAGCGGATACAACCGCGTGAACTCGCGCGGTTTTCTGCTGGGCGGCATCGGCCTCCACTGGGCAGCCAAGGCGGAATGACCGCGCGGGTGGGAAGACGTCTCCGCCATCGCCGTTCCGCCCCTTTCCGGGGCCGGGAAGAGGAAGCACCGGGCTTCTTCACGGCTTGCGCCGTGGGCTGTTGTCTTTCGCCCTCCGGGCTAAGAACGTGCGACAGAAGCGAAACGTTTGGCGCTCCAAATGTTCTTGCGTTTGCGCCCGCGGCTACCATTCCACCGGCTTGCCCGGCTCCAGCGGCCAAACGGCGATGCCGCTGCCTTCCAGCAGCTTCGCCAAATCCTCCGGTTTTCCGGTAAGCGGCGGGAAGGTGCCGAAGTGCATGGGGATCACCTTGGGGGACCGCAGCAGGCGGCAGGCGAGAGCGGCTTCGTGCGGGCTCATGGTGAACAGATCGCCGATCGGCAGAAACGCCAACTCCGGATGGTAGAGTTGCTCGATGAGGTGCATGTCGCTGAACACGTTGGTATCGCCGGCGAAGTACAAGGCGCGCCCATCGGCGAATCGCAACACATAGCCGGCCGCTTCGCCGCCGTATACGATCTCGCCGTCGTCCAGGATGCCGCAGCTATGCACCGCGTGCGTCATGGTGAAAGTCACGCCGCTCGATTTCAGCGATCCGCCCTTGTTCATGCCGCGCGTGTTCTCGACCCCTTTGCGCTCCAGCCAGGCGCAGGTCTCGTAAATGCCGACGACCTCGGGCCGAAATCGGCGGGCGAGCGGAATGGCGTCGTGGATGTGATCGAAGTGGCCATGGGTGATTGCGATGGTGTCCACGCGCCCGATGCGGTGGCCAGCGGGGTACGCGGGGTTGCCATCGGTCCAGGGATCCATCAGGATCACTTGTCCAGAAGCCAGACGGAATTGGAATGTGCCATGCCCGAGCCAGGTGATTTCCATACCAGGATTATGCCACGGCGCGGCCATGCCGGAAGCGCGCCCGCCAAGCGGGGGAAGACCGGCTCGGGATAGCTGCTATTTCTGCGCTTGTGCCGCGGCCCGGCGGTGAAATTCTTCAGGCGAGACGTCCTCGATGTGGGTGGCCATGTACCATTGGTTGCCGCAGGGGTCTTCCACGGCTGCGGTCCGGTCGCCGTAGAACTGGTCGGCCGGCTCGCGCAGACTCTTGCCACCGGCATCGAGCCCGGCCCGGTACACCGCGTCCACATCGGGCACGTACAGGTAGATCATGCCCGGCATCGGTTTCATCTCTCCGCGAACCCGGCCCATCATCACGATCGAATCGCCGATTCTGGATTCGGCATGCTGGATGGTGCCATCCGGTGCGCGGTGGGCGAGCACTTCCTGGGCGCCAAAAGCGCTCTTCACAAACAGCATTAACCGGTCCGCGTCGGCCACCGTCAGATAGGGAGTCACGCTGTGGTAGCCATCCGGAATCGGATTGACTTTGGATCTTGCCGAACTTACGCTTGCCATGGAATACCCTCCTCGATGAAATCATTATGACGCATTGGAGGGAAGCCGGCCGGACGCTCCGCCGCCGGACGCTAGGCGAGCGCCAGATTCAAGTTCTCAATCGCCTCGTCGATCTCCGCGGTGTTCTTGTAGCCGACCGTCACGCAATCGACGCCGGCCTGCTGGAAAGCGTACCGCATCGCCGCCTGGCGATCCTCGCGCCTGGCGAACGAGCCTTCTCCCGCCAGCTTCATGCCGATCACGCCCATGCCCTCCCCGTGGACTTCCTTCGCATGGGTGACCACCTCGCTCACATTGCCCGGTCCGCTGGTCATAAAGTTCTCCGCATCCATGCTCTTGCCGGCATGATTCGTCCGGATCATCGCCACCGCCGCCCACTTGTTTCCCGGGAAGCTGCGCAAAGCCGGGAGCCCGTGCACCGACGCCCCATGCGACACGATGGCGTGCCTGGCCTCGGCCTCGAGAATGCCATCCTGCCACCGGACGGTGTCTGTCGGCCACGTCGCGGTGTGCTGCCAGTGCAGCAGCATCACGTCGAAGTACTCGGTATTGGCGAGCTTGCGCAACTCGTCGAACTTCTCCTGCGGATTCACGCCATCCCGCGTGGTGACCTTCGACATCAGCCGATAGCTGTCGCGCGGAAGGTCCTTCAGCGCCACGCCCAGCATCCGGTGCATGTCGCCGTAGGCCTCGGCTGTCTCGAAGAAGCGGATGCCGTGGTCGTAGGCGTAGCGCACCAGCCTCGTAAACTGGTCCTGTCCGAGCTCGCGCTGGATTCGGCCGCTCATGGTTCCGGTGCCAAGCGCCAGCCTCGTCACCTTTACGCCAGACCTGCCGAGCGTTACCCAGTCCGTCGCCGTGCCGCGGGCGGCGCGTAGCGGCCCGATTCCGACTCGCGCGAGCACGCCCGCGGCGAGTCCGGACTTCAAGAAATCACGTCTGGAGAAATGAGCCATTGGTCCCCCCAATGGGAGGCATCTTATCACGAATCGTCGGCCGGATGCTTGCCGATGCCGATGCCGGAACGTGTCGCGGCAAAAGGCGAGCGGGGAGCGGGTCCGTCATCTGGTGTTCGTGCCGTTGCCAGGGCGGCTTCCTGGCGCAGGACGGTCACCGGCGCAAGGGTGCGCCAGCACGTGGCGGCGCGGCGGGCGCACGCTTACTCGCCGGCGGCGTCGAGAGGCCTTACCCAGCGCGCCAGGTAGGATTCGGAGGCCAGCTCTTCCAGTTCCTTGTCGCGCGCCAAACGCCAATCTTCGAAACGGCGCTCCTTGAGG
>JBAVIH010000403.1:0-24039 GCA_049686695.1 Bryobacteraceae bacterium
CGACTCGACGGGTGAGATCTGGGAGACGCGCCTGTTTGGGGACAAGTTCCAATACCTCCGCGCTGAGCGCATCGGCCCCCGCACATCTTTCGGAATGTCCGACTACGAGGTCCGCCACCACCGGCAAATCGGCTCCGGCGGCGAATTCGCAGCTCACTTCCTCTCACTCTTTGGTTCAGAAATAGTCGAATTGCCAGAACTCCGGCATCCCGCGGCTACCTCTAACACACTGCAGTCACAGGTGGAAGCGTGGATGACTGAGATAAGCCCGGGTGTGCGCCTTAGCGTGAAAGGCCATTCTGAGATGGATCTGATGACGTTCAGTGTCGCCTACTCCTTGGGTCACCAGGTTGCCAGTTCGGAATATCGGCCGACGAATGTCGGCTTCGGTATCACCTACGCCCTGCCGATTGTCGTATCCGTTCTCGCCGCTCGACCCGGAAGCTTAGTGATTATTGAGAACCCGGAAGCTCATCTTCACCCTCGCGGTCAAGTCAGAATGGGGGAACTGCTATGCCAGGCGTCCGCGGCCGGCATCCAGGTGTTGATTGAGACTCACAGCGACCACGTGTTGAACGGAATTCGGCTGGCTGTTCAGGGGCGCAAAGCTGCTCCTTTAGATGTGGCCCTGTACCACAACAAATGGGAGCCAGGCGGCACATCACCGTCATTGACTTTATTGACAATAGACGAAAACGGCAGGCTGCCCGAGTGGCCCGAAGGCTTTTTCGACGAAATGGAGCGGAGTCTGGACCGGCTTCTCGGCGCTGAATAACATGACCGCATTCCTGGTGTTTAACGAATTGTCAGCAGCGGCCATGGCGTTAGACCAGGCCAGCGGAAAGCGGTATCTGGACGACCTTTCGGAGATTTTCGTCGACCGGAGAATCGGCGGCAGAAAGGTTCTGGTAACACCTGCTTCCTTCCTTCGGCTGCAGGTCAGCACGGGATACTCAATCGGGCGCTGGCTTGCAGAGTATAGCCCGGGAGACCGTGAAAGGCGCTTGCGGCTGAAGACGCTGGTGGACAGGAGCATGGAATATGGTGAGTGTGTCCCGGTCGATCATCTGGAATCTCAAGAGGTTGAATACCGGTGCACGGGCCAGACTGCTCGGGGCCTGGCCACCGCCTTTTTCGTAGATGGCCTGGCGGTCAGCCTTTGTTCCAGCGAGCACTGGAACGCGGCCAGGATCAGCATCGAAAAGTCCTGGATTTCGGGTAACGAGATCGTAACCCACGCTTTTGACGTGGCGCATGCCGGCCGAGCCGCTCATTTGGAGGCCCATGGTGAGTGGTTGCGGCGCGTCCAGACTCCGCCGCCAGCAAATGGCCAGCAGCTATGGAGCCAGAGGGCTTCCCTTTTTCCAAGTCTCGATTTCTGTGATTCAGTCGAAGATCAGATCGAGACTCTGGGAGGTGATGGGCGTCGTTTCAGAGCGGTCATGCGCGGACTGCGGGACCTGCAGAACTATTGTGAGTCCTGGAGTGCAGGAACGTTCGATATCCACGGTCTAAACAACGCATCGGGTGAAAGCGGCCCCACGCTGGAGATGTACGGCGAGGAAAGGACATTTCGATGCCCCGATGGCCAATACCGTCTCTTTGAGTGGCACGCTAAGAGGGGAGACACCAGAATTCATTTCGTTGATATTCCCGCTCAAAAGCGTCTTCTGGTGGGATACGTGGGCGACCACCTGCCGATATCCAGTCAATAAGTGGCGGCTTGTTGAGAAACCTCGCTAACTAAACTGGGGCCGCAAATTTCATCATTGCCGAATTCGCCGGGTCGGGCACGGTGACGATCTGTTTTCCACCGGCGTGAAGCGCTTCGCAGAGTGCCATCGTCCGACTGCCGGCCGCGGCATGAGCGACGAAGATGCGGTCGGCCAGGGCGCTGACAAAACGGTTTCGGGCGTCGGCCAGGGCTGCCGTGATCCGTCGGTGCTTTGGCTCGAAGGGAGACAGGATCAGCAGGCGGCCAGCAGCAAAGGCGGGCTGGAGTTCGGGCTTGAGGTGCATTCCGACGATGCTGCGGGCCGGAACCCAGATCACCGGCTGCCGACCGCGGAGCAGGATGCCCAGGCATTCCCACTCCATCGGAGAATGGAATCCACCGATCAGTGTGCGGCCCTCGTCGCGCATCTCCGTGATGACATCGAACGTCTTCAGGATTACCCCTCCAGGGCACTGGGAAGAGCAGAAGAAGCCGGTCTTGGCGGTTTCCAGGATATCCAACGGGCCGGCTGCCCACACTGCCGAAGGCAAGGACGGGTTATGCAGGCCGATAGCCTGGAGTCGAGAGTCGAGGACCATGGCAGCGTTCACTCCTCATCGACACCCGCGCCCATGCGGTACTTAACGTCGTAGTTAGCGATGAAATCGATGTCGTCTCTTGAGAGTCCGAAATGCCTGCCAAGGGCAGCATCGATCCTGTCAATGATCGACTTCGAATGCACGGCCTTGATTTCGTCGTACTCTATTGTGTGCCCTTGCTTGGTCTTGATCGTCTTTCGATTTGCATTGGCCGCAAGGCTGGCGGTGAGTTCTTTACCAAGGCTCACCCAGTCGGTATCGTTCCAAGTCGCCGGAATTGGGAACCTGCGGACGAAACCATCGTTGACGTGTTCGCAGTCGCAGAAAACGCTGTACAACCACCAGAAGATGGTCGAGTTGAGCAGACAAGCGCCGAGCGCAGCTGATTTGTCTGATTGAAAACACAAGGTGCGGCCGTGCGGCGGAGCCATGCGTTCACGGTTGCGTCGAAAGAACGGCAGTCCAAAGGTGGCCTTTGCCCAATAGCGGCATGCCTCTTGGTAGTAAATCAAGTGCTTCGAGTTGCTGACGACCAATGAGCCGAGCAAAGTTGTTGCGCCGAAGATCTTCTGGCAAAGGGCAACCTGACCCGCGTCACCAAGTTTTGCAATCCGACACCCATCGATGCGCACGTCATGTGCGCCGAGCGACAGGGTGAGCACGGCTGTTGGTCGCTCTTCAGTATAGAAGCGATTGACACGCGTCGAGATAATACCCGATCCCCGTGGTGATGAATGAAGGATCACAACCGGCATTTCGACACCATCGAATACTGACTCAGGCCGCCTGGGAAACGATACGGTAGTTAACGTCCCCCGCCGGAGCAACAGATCCTGCAGTCCCGGCATTCGCTCTGACGATATGGCGGTCAATTGGACAATGAGGCTGACGTACGCCGAGCTGCTGCTCAGTGCCAACGCGCGCTCAAACGTTAGTGCGTACAGGTTCTTTGAACTCGCAACCTCGTACATCCCGTCCGGGAATCCGTAGGGGACCTTGTCGCTGGGGAACACAACGTACGGCGGGTTCCCGATTACCACGTCGAAGCCACCGCCGTTCATGATGCGGTGGAAATCGCTAAACCAGTGGAATGGCTTATGGCTCTGTTCCCATTCCCTCACGGCAGCTTTCTTCACTCCATATTCGGCCGCAAGAAAGTCGTTGAGTTCATCGTCAAGCTCGACGAACCGCTCCCGCAGTGCGGACTTGTCTTCGACGGTCACGGTACCGTCGAGCCTGGTCTGCTGTAATCGGAAGTGAGCCACAGCAGCGTCAAGCCTCTTGGCCTTGTCCTCGATACGTCCCATGGAGTCCTCAAAGTCGAACTTGCTTCCGACCGCCTTCTGGACGTCTGCATAACGGGCGTAACCAACGAGCGTGTTGCCGGCGCGTATATTGAAATCGATATCGGGTAGCGGCTCGATGCGGTCTTGCGAATCAACTTGGGCCACCAGCTTAAGAAAAAGCCGGAGTTTGCAGATTTCGACGGCTTCCTCCATGATGTCGACGCCATAGAGGTTGTTGATGATAATCGACTTTAGAATGAAGTAGTCCTGCTTGGGGTGCTGTCTGGATTCCTCAAGGATCTGCCGGAAGTCCTCGAACTTCTTGGGGTGATGCGCCGGGCCGCCGTCAAGCTCGTCGACAAACATCTGCATGCGCTGGAGGCAGGCCTCATATAAAGGCTTCAGAATGTTGAGCGCCGCGAACAAGAATGCCCCGGAGCCGCACGTTGGATCGAGCACCGACACCTTCGAAATGGCCTTATAGAGGGCGCGCAGCAGCTCAGGTCCCTCGCAGTACTGGATCACGTCCTGTGCAAACTGACGAATGTCGAGGTTGAGGGTAACGAGATCATTGACCTCCGTGACCTCGCCCGCGGCGAGTTTCCGTCGAATCTCCTCTGACCGCCGCCGACGGTCGACAACCTCGCGCCAAAGTTCGGTGGGTAAGGCGTACTCGGACGGGGCCGTCTTGTTCCATTCCGTACGCTCGTCAACGGCGGACAGCCCGGCGGCAATCTCGGCCGGCAACTTTAGATCGGCACCGTACCGAAGGGCGGCGTAGATATACCGGTCGGGATCATCCCGCAGCAACCGCCAAACCCCGGCCGATTTGTCGAATGCGACGGCGCAGTCCTTTCGGGCGGCATCGAGTAGAAAGGGGATGATGGTGTTCTGGGAAATGTACCCGGTGATGTCTTCCCTGGTGTAGTACGCCCCCATCTGCTTCTGATTAATGTACTTCTCGAAAATGTAGCCGAGCACGTCCGGGTTGATCTCGCTGTCGTCGCGGTTCTCCCGCTCGTCCAGGTGCCAGTTGTACTCCATGAAGAAACCAAAGAGGTGCTCGAACGCGATGTCTGCAATGGCAATCTTCTTCCCGTGTAGTTCCTCAATCTGGTGGCGTTGAAAAAGCCCGCCATTCAGATATGGCACGGTTCCCAATAACTTATTCACTGCCGCGGAGCGCTCCTCTTTCTTTCGCGCGAAGCCTTCGAAGAAGAGCGGGCACAGGAAATCGCGATAATAACCGTCCTTTTTTCGATCGCGGCTTTCCTTCAACTTGCTGCGGAGGTAATCCAAGTCGCCGTTCAGGAAGCTCTTCGCCTGGATGAAGTAGAGAAACATCAGGCGATTGATCATCACGGAGGCGTACCACGCCTCCATCTGTTTGTTCGGTATGCCATCGACGAACTTCAGGAACCGCTCATGCTCAGCTTTGAACCGCTCGTAGAACTTCTTGGTGACCTTCTCAACGTCGAAGCCGGCCTTCATTCCGCGCAGAATGTGGACCTGGCGGGTCTCTTCTTCGTCCTCGATGGACACGACGAGGTGCTCCAGCTTCTGTAGCAGCAACTCACCAGATTGGCCAGCAGAATAAGTGTACGCGCGGATGGCGTTGGGCTTGCCGGATTCGCGCCGCATCCATTGCCAGACCTGGCGACCGTGAGCTTGATCCGCGAAGACGATCAGATGCTCGAAGTGGTCCTTCGCAATCAGCTTGTCGAGCTTGGCACGAGTTGTGTAGTCCGGAATAGAGTCGGAGACCAGAGCGACCACGCCGCGCTTCTCAGAGACAGCCTGAAACCAGTATGCCCGGCCATCAACCACCTTTTCGAGGGAGCCCGCATGCTTGTCCCACCCAAGCTGGTCGAGGAAAAGGCGCCGGAAGTCGAACGATTTCAGATACTGCCGCGCGCGTTCCCGGTCAATTGCCACTGGCCGCGCCTCCCATCAGCCCCAGGGAACAGACGATCTGCGTCTCAGACTCTTCATCGCCGTCCTCATGAATGACGCTGAGCCGGGCTTCTTCCCGCAAGGCCATCGCGAGCCGGACAATCGTTTCGTCGTCAGCGCCGGTTTTCATCTGGCGGTTTAGCGTCTCCGCGGCCGACTCGCGCAACGGGTATTTGTAGACATCCTCCATGGTGCGTTGGAGTTGCTGCGAGTCGAAAAGCGTGCCCTTGACCTGGTCTGCGTAGCGCTTGAGCCGCTCATACGTGCGGAAACGGGCTCCCGATGGGCGACCAAGCCCGCCGCCGATGGTTTTTTCCTCCTCGGCCAGACCCTGGACCGCCTTCTCAACCAGATTGTGATGGTTTTGGAGCCGGGGAACGGCCGGCGTGCCCGGCTCGCATTCGGCGGCTTTGAGGATGCGGTACTGAGAGTCAGTGACTCGCCCACCGGCACTGTCCACCCAGGCAAGAGCGTCCGCACCGGCGGACGTTTTGAGGTAGACGAGCACGCCCTGGCAGCCGTCTTCCTTCGGCTGCAGGAGCCGGGAGGAGTAGACCACGTTCGGCATGTCCGGAATCGTCTTCTTTAGGGTTGGATCGGCCTCGATGGCGTTCTTCCAAATCTGGTAGGCATAGGAAGCGAGGTCGATCTCGGAATCCTCTTCACCATCCAGGAGGCCGGATTTCTCGTGATAGAGATCCGTGACGGCTTTGTTGTTCTTGTCGTCGTCGAAGAAGGCCTCGTCCGTGCCCACGACCTCAGCATTCTGCCGGAGCCGATTCAGAACCTTCGCTCGCAGACGAATGATGCGCTCGACACCATCCGCCGGAAGGAAGCTGTAGCAGAGGATACGGTCGGACTTCTGCCCGATGCGGTCGACGCGGCCGGTTCGTTGGATCAGGCGAATGATGGCCCAGGGCAAGTCGTAGTTGACGACCACAAAGCAATCCTGGAGGTTCTGGCCTTCGCTGAGGACGTCCGTGGCAACCATGACTCTTAGCTCCGGCGCCCTCTGGAGGAGATCCTGTTTCTTGTTACTGACAGGGCTGAAGCGCCATGCCAGATTGGTCACATCGGGAGAATCGCCGGTGGCGGCGGCCAGGCCTTGCACGCCGGCGCTCTTGAGTTGCCGCGCCAGAAACTCGACCGTGTCTCCAAACTGGCTAAAGATGAGAACCTTGTCCGCCTTGTGCTTTCTCGCTACGAGTTTGATCAGCGCCTTGAGCTTGGTATCTTTCTCTGGGTCCCACGAGTCGCATTTGTCGAAGATCTTGAGCAGGGCGCGGGAATCCCGGAGCAGGCTTTCGCCGAGTTCCTTCTTAAAAAAGAGCGGCCGAATCCAGCCAAAGCGCGAGCGGTTGGATTTGGCGTAGAGCCTGTAAACCTCCGCGGCGCGCTCGCGGAAGTCCTTCTCGGAGCGCAGCGGGCCGCCGCCGGATCCGCCGTCCCCGTCGAGGAGGCCCTCCTCATCGGAATCGTTGGCGCGGGTGTCGAGAAGACCGGCGTCCTGTGTGCCGATCGGCAGTTCCAGGTTGTGCTCAACGGCGTGGAGGTAGATGAAATTGCGCAGGATATGGCGCTCCACGGAGAGCAGGAAACAATGGCCGCTGCTTTCCAGACGCTTAAACAGGTTGGTGCGGCAGAAACCCATCAGGCGCTTGCCGGCCAGGGAGAGGTTGGCGAGCAGGTCATCCTCCTCCGCGGTGGGGGCTACTTTGGGCTTCTCCAGGACGAAGGTGCCGAGACCGTAGCGTGGCAGGTCCAGATGGTTAATGAGATCCACGACGTCAGGGGCGTAGAGCTTGGCGTACAGGTCGTTTGGATCGGAGTCGTCCACCTTGAACGGCACCTTCTTGGGCAGGCGGTCCGGGAAGTAGGACCGTTCGCCGTTTGGGTACAGTAGATACTTGCGGCCGTTGGCCGGGTCGGTTTTGGCGTAGTTTTCCTTGATGAATCCGCGCGTCCGGCGCACCATGTACAACCGCATCAGCTCGCGCCAGTCGTCCGGGTACTTGCTGTGCTCAAAGGCCGCAAGGGTACGAAACTTGCACTGATGCTGGCGTTCGAATTCGATGTCGCCCATCTCCTGCAGAAGTTGCTGCGGCCCCACGCCGAGGTCCAGGTCCGCGGGCACGAAGAGACGAAGTTGGCTGGCGAGGTCGGAATAGTCCTTGTTGTACGGCGTGGCGGACAGCAGGATGCATTTGCTGTCGTTCTTCTGAATGTAATCCGCAATGACCTTATAGGTTTGACCTTCGCGGTTCCGGAGGTTGTGACTTTCGTCGAGGATGACCAGGCGATACCGGCGCAGTTCCGGAAGCTGGCCGATTGCCTTGGAATACGAGAGGACCTTGCAGGAGGGCACACGGTACTCATGGCAACAGTCCTCCCACATCGAAACGATGTTCAGCGGGCAAAGGACCAGTGTTTCCAGGAGCAAGTCGTCCGCCAGGATTCGGGCGAGGGCGGTGGCCATCAGGGTCTTGCCGAGGCCGACCACGTCTCCGAGGAGGACGCCGCCGCGCTTGTGAACATGATGGGCCGCGATCTTCACCGCCGCGACTTGAAAGTCAAAAAGTTTGTTACCAAAGTCCTTGGGGATGGTGTGCTGGATCATGCCTTCCCGCGCCTCTTGAGAGAGGTGGTAGGCCATCTTCACGTAGATGTGGTGCGGTGGAATGGGGTCAGGCCGGGCCCAGCTCTGGTCGATGATGTCGGCAATTTCCTTCGAGATGTCAAGACACCAGCGGTCGGTCCACCGGTCTTCAAACCACTGTGCCAGCTTGTTGCAGGCGTCGTGGTCTGTGACGTCGAGGTTTAATTCCCCCTGCTTTGACAACCCGGCAAACGTCAGGTTGCTGCTGCCCAGGAAGCCGATAGACGGGCTGACTGGATCATGCCGGAAGAGAAGGTACAGTTTCGCGTGCAGCGGGTGGCGAAGATGCAGCTTGACGACGACCTTGCCCGCCTTGATCTGACCGGCCAGTCGTCGCAAGCCGGCCTCGTCGGCCTCTGTCGGCGCGCCCAGCGTCAGTTGGTCACGAAAGTGGCCGGCCAGCGACTTCTTCAGGCGCACCGCGGTCTGTTGGTCGAGTTCGCCATCCCGCTTGACGATGCTGTACGCCTCGGCGAGCTCCTGCTGCGGGAGCGTCTGCATGCCGACGAGCAGCCGGCAACAGTCGCCCTCCCCGCCACTCCACTGCTCGATGTGCTCGTCGAGTTGCCGCCACCCACGGAGGTTGAAGTACCCAACGCAGAAATCCGCCCGATGCGATACGCACAGGGTGGTTTTCAGGGTCGGCAATAACTGCTGGTCGATGTTGTCGAAAATCCGAGGCATGGCAGGTTTCCATCCGCGCTAACGCATTGAACTACAAAGAAGTACGATTGTATCTGAAATACGCTACGGACTGGGTCTCAAGAGCGCGGGAGCCGCCAACAATATTGCCGGATCTCAGTTCGGCTTGGAGCCCGCTGGAGCTGGCGGACCCTCGTCCAGGAGGCGCTGACGGACGCCTTTAGATATAATCGCGTTCTGCGGCAAGTCCCAGGCTGAAAAGTGGATGGTGATGACAGTCCGTGGGGCCGCCCTCAAGGTGCCCGACGAGTCGGGAGTGGCGCGCGCCGTGAGGCCGATCGGCCAAACGCATTACCGGTCGCTCTGATGAACGGCGAGAAACTGGTTCAGTTGCTCGCCGGACACGAAGTAGATTTGACGTTGAGGCCGGGGAAAAGGATCTCGACAGCCCCGGTGACAGGCCGCCGCACTTGCGCGAAAGGACATGATGGCACCTTCAAACTTGAACCGGGACATCGGAACTGAGGATCTCAAAATCGAAGAGCTCGTTAAACTGCTGCGGGAAGACAAGTACCTCGTGCCGACTTTTCAACGGGAGTTCGTATGGGAGCCGGAAAATATCCTGAAACTTTGGGATAGCATTTTCCGCTTCTATCCCGTCGGGAGCATCCTTTATTGGGAAACGGACACTTTTCTGCAAACCCATCGGAAGCTGGGTGGGTTTGTTTTCCCCCACGACGAGGATACCGTCAGAAAGTTCAAGGATTGGAAATACATTCTGGACGGCCAGCAACGAGCCACTTCGCTGTTGGTTTGTATGATGGGTGGAAAGGGGCGCGTTGCCGATAACAACAGTTTCGACTACACCCTGTATTTCGACGCTACCACAGCCAAGTTCTTCTTCGCTGGCGAACTGGATCGGCGCAAGAAAAACGTTCGCGAGGAATTCTTGATCCGGGTCCGGGACGTCCCAAACTGGTCGTTCACCTTTTACAAAGACATCGCGGCGATCGACGGCTTCAGTGCGACGATTGAGCATAACCTTCAGCAAATCAGTCGAATGTTCACCGACTACAAGCTCTCCATCATTCGTATCAAGGGCGTTGAGGTCGGCGAGGTCTGTGAGATATTCGAGCGTATCAACCAGGAAGGCAAGAAACTCGATCCGATCGACATTATTGTCGCTCGCACGTACCGGCGGGAGGACCCAGCGAAGGGCCAACCCGGTTTCTACCTGCGGGACGACCTAAAGGCGCTGAAGGAGGTGCTGGTTAGCAAGGGCAATCAATTTCAGTATCTTGACGACCTCACCATAGTTCAGATGTTTGCGCTCTGCCTGCGCAAGACGCACACCACGGGGCGCAACCCGTTCGGGATCACTCCCGCAGCTCTGGATAATCTTACCGCCGATCATTTCCAGCAACATTGGCCAGAGTGCAAGAAGACGGTCCTGGAAACGATCAAGTTTCTGTGCGACTTGAAGATCCAAGGTCCGGCCATGTTACCTTTCACCTATCTGGCGCTGCCCCTATGCCAGTACTTCCACTGCAACAGCAAGCCGAACCGTGACGTGGCGCGTCAGTGGTTTTGGCGCAATGCGTTCGGGTTGGACGACTTCAGAAGCTCGACCGATGTGTACAGCTACTGCGAGAATTTCTTCGGCCCCCTCGAGCAAGCCAAGGACGTGACCATCCCCCGTCTGGAAATATCACGCGCGAGATTGGTGGGCGCCAAGTACAATCATCGCAATTCGTTGAGCAGGGCGGTCCTGGCCTTTCTCGCGAACCAGGGTCCAATCGACTTCAGTGACCCCAGTGCCGACGTTCTTGACAACGTATATCTGCTGCTGTCTCAGGCGCCGAATTTGCACCATATCTATCCGCAGAATTTTTTGGCCCAAGTCTCCGGTCTGCCGGCTGACGCCTCGATAGACAGCCTCATGAACATCTGCTTCCTTCGCGCACGGACGAACATTCAGATCAGCGACCAGAACCCCCTGGTGTACTTCAAGTCCTTCCAGTCGGTGAAGAACTTCGAGAACATTCTGGAATCTCACCTGATCCCACGCGATTACATCGAGAAACCGGGTTTCACGCCAAACGACTACCGGGAGTTCCTGTTTGCACGCGCTCAGTGGTTCGTGGAGAAGCTACAGTACTGGCTACCGAACGTCGAAGTCTCGCTCGTTGATTAGGATCAGGGGGACGCGCTTCAGCGGGGACCGCACGGCATGCGCGCTAAAGCGCGCGGAATGCCCTCCGGTATCAGCCAGTTTGGGGGTGTGCCAGCATGAAATCGAAGTCAAATAGCTCGGACTGAACAGCCATTCCAGTAATCTCCCTCAGAACCCAAGCGGATCAGGGAATCGGCGTAGTGATAACCGGTATCCGGAGGGCGTCGCGGCGGCGGGGAACATGTTTGATCTTTTGATCTGGGCTGAATCTCCCATGGGCGCGCCCGCCGACGGCGTCCGGTCCATGGGGCCAAACGGCCACCACCGGTTGCAACACGGCCGCACGGCACGCGCGGGGGGCTCAAACGGCGGGCGGCGTCAGTGGCGGCGGACCTGCGTGAGGCATGCTTCCTCCGTGCAAGACTCCCAGGAAAACACGCCGGTACGGCATGAATAATGGCCCCCGGCGCACACTGAAAACACAACCAATTAGCACGCTCCGCTACCCCTTGGAACCGTCCCTTTAAGGTCCGAGTCCTGTTCCTGACGAGCTGAGCGTCGCCAATGGTTCCGCGTTTGCCGCCCGCCGCACGAGGACGCAACTTGGCGCCCTGGAAGTTACCAGCAGAGCCAAGGCGAGCACGGTGCCAGGGCGTGAAAGGGCGCGGCTACCGTAATGCAAACTCCCGGACCGGCAGGACCTGGTTCTGGACAAGAGTTCGAAACGTGTCCACGACGGGGAGCCAATTCTCAATTCCCGAAGCTCGCCCTATCTGATTGATTTCATAGCGCGCGCCCACAAAGCTTTTCTCTGGAGCCACCCAATGGATCGGTGATCCCATCAAGGATTCGAACCCGCTTCGGAATCGTGATCGACATCAGCCTGGGACGCTGATCCCTATCCCTCGGAATCCGAAGGCGGTCACACGCCGAGTGGCCCAGATCTTCGGCGTTTTCGGCGCGTAATCCGGTCAACTTCCCACATTTTTGGCCCGCGTGGGGCCACTGTACGACTAGGCGGTTTATCTGTCCCAATCGTGTTAACGGCCCAATCTGGCCGGTGTTGGCAGGCGCTTGGCGAGCAGGCGGGAGTTACTTCGGTCCAACTTCCGAGTGGCGCCGACAATCCAAGTCGCCGACGCGAGCGCGGCCGGGCACAAGATCAAGACTATGCGGACGCCGACCGTCTCTCATTCGACAGTCTTTCGGCGCCGCGGTTTATTGTTTTACCAGTTCGACGCGGCGATTTCGCGCTCGTCCGTCATCGGAATCGTTCGATGCCACAGGCGCATAGGGCCCGTCGCCATAAGCCTGTAGCCGGCTGGCGGCCACGTTGTACTGCGTCGTGAGAACTTTCAGCACGGAGGCCGCGCGCTGGTTTGACAGCGACACGTTCGACGTTAGAGTTCCCACGTTGTCCGTGTGCCCCACTACGTAGAGCCTGAGTGCGGGATTCTGTTGCAGCACCTTGGCGACTTCCTTGAGCGAGGCGTCGGATTCCGGTTTCACGTCGGCCTTTCCGGTGTCGAAGTAGATGCCGGGGACGATGGTGTGCCCGGTTGCCGTCAGTTCGCTGGAGAGCGTAGCCGCGTTGGCCGTGACTTCTTGCGTCATCTGCTTTTCCGTGACGAGCGTCTCATCATACATATAGACCATCCCGTTGTTGCCTATGTGCTCCTTCAGGTAGAACCAGGTAGTGCCGTGATGGGCTGTAATGATAGAGGGCGAAGCCTCGTAGTCCAGGATGAAACCGGCGGCCTTGAGTGCAGTTTCAATATTGCGGAATAATTGGATGGCGCTTACTACATCCGGCTTCGGAGTGTAAGACAGGAAGTGAAATTCGCCTTCCACGTGCTTATCCTTGTGACCGGCCAGGGGGAAGTCGTCCTGATCAAACTCCGCGTTCTTGCAGTTCCCGATGGTGCTTCCCGGGAAGCGTGTGATCAGGGGCGAATCCTTGCAGCCTATTCTGTCCTGCGCGCGCAATTGCGCAACGCCCGCGAGACTCAGCAGCGCGCAGCACAACAGTGAATACTTGATCGATCTCATCGTTCGCTCCTCTATGGTAGACTTTTCTCGCCGATTGGGCCAGTCCTGGCGGAATCATGTGCCGGAGAAGATCGACCCAACGTTGCGCCGCAAATTGGGTCTCCTCCGATCCGAAGTCCTCTGTAGTATACACCAGTATCCCCAACCGTGAACCCAAATGATCGCCATGGGCTTGGCGGAGTTCTTTGGAGGCGTAAACCGCACGCCGGCGTTCACAGCGTCGTCCGCCGATCGAACGAAAACCAATTCCTCGGGAAACTTGCCCGGCAGTTGATTCTCCGGGCGCGGACGAATTCTGAGCCAAATTAGCATTGCCAGGAGAAGGGCCACCAGGCCCACTAAGCCGAAAACGAGCTTCCGTGTCATGTCTAAGTGAGAGACGGACAATTGGGCAGCTTGTTCTGCTGTCGAATCGGCGTCTGAGTTTCAAGAAATGGGCGCGGGCGTACATGAGCGGCCTGTCCGCAGTGGATCGGGTATCCGGAAGTTTCATGCGGAGACCGTGCCGTTCGAAAAGAGTCCACCCTGGGTGCCCAGTCTGGATAGGTGTGCCAGTCTTGTGCGGAGGTTGTTGACCCGACAGCACTTCGGGTGGTTCGAGCGGACCGTGTTTCAGGCAGCAAAAGTTCGAAACGTGTCCAGACTGGGGAGCCGCGCCTTTTTAGATTCAGCGAATTATAAGGTTAGCTTGACGCCGTGTACGAATACTCGTGCACTGCAGCGGTGTCTCAGGGGGGGAGGATTCCGTCTCTGGGCCATCTCTTTATAATGGACGATAGGCAATTCTACGGACGAGAAGGGGGCTGGCCATGAGGAAGGCATCCACCGGGATGGGCGTGTTCCAAGAGATCCATGAACGAAAAGGGGCCGGGTTGGTTCCCACAGTTCATGGGGACACGGTGAAACGGGCGTGTTTATGCGGATTGCTCTGCCTGGCAGTTGGGTCGACCCTGTTCGGCCAGGCCTCCGCCGGAGGACCGGTCATCACCGGTATCTCGAACAGCGCCAGCGGCGCGCCCGCGATAGAAAGCGGCTCGTGGGTTTCGATCTACGGCAGCGGCCTGTCTGCAACCACCCGGTCCTGGCAGGCGTCCGACTTCTCCGGAAACAGCCTTCCGACCACGCTCGATAACGTGAGCGTCCAGATCGACGGGAAGAAAGCCGCAATCGCCTACGTCAGCCCCGGACAACTGAACGTTCAGGCGCCGACGGACACCGCTACCGGGCCGGTGCAGGTGCAGGTCAACAACTCCGCCGGCACCGCTACCGGCACGGCAACTCTTCAAGACTACTCGCCGGCGTTCTTCACTTTTCAGGGAAAATATGCCGCTGCCCTGCATAATACCGATGGCGTCTACGTCGCGCCAGCAGGGTATTTAGGGAGCGCGGTCGCGTCGCTGCCAGCCCAGGCCGGTGAAACACTTCAGATCTACGCTACTGGCTTTGGCCCCACGGCGCCCGCCGTGCCGGCCGGACAACTGGTCGAAAGTTCCGCGCCCCTGTCGGACCTCACACAACTGCACGTGACGATCGGCGGCATGCCCGCGACGGTGCAGTTCGCCGGCATCGTGGCCCCCGGGTTGTACCAGATCAACGTGGTCGTCCCGCAACTGTCGAACGGCGATCAGCCGATTGTGGCAAGCGTTGGCGGCGTGAGTTCCCAGACAGGGGTCTCCATTCCGATCTTGAACTGGGTGGGTCCGCCCGCCACGGTGACGCTTACGCCCGCCGGCGGCACCATCCGTTGCGGCGCCACGCTGTCTCTCACGGCCAAGTTGGCCAACACCACCAATCAAGCGGTGATCTGGCTGGTCAACGGAGAAGCGGGAGGCAGCCCCACCGTCGGGACGGTCTCAACCACTGGCGTCTACGCCGCCCCCGCCCTCTTGCCGAATCCCGCTGCGGTAACCGTGACCGCCGTCAGCCAGGCCGACCCCGCGGCCGAGGCCAGCGCTACCGTGAATCTGCAGAACCCTCTGCCGGTTGTCGCGTCGGTGACTCCCAACCCGGTGAATCCCGGCAACGTGACCATCGCGGTTACTGGAACCGGGTTTGCGAATGGGGCCACCGTCTATTTTGCCGGCGCTGCGCTGCCCACCGTTTTCGTATCCCGCACCACGCTCACGGCCACTGGCACGGTGGCGATGCCGGTCGGGCGTCTGGCGGCGGTCAAAGTCACCAATCCGAACCCCGGCTCCGCCACCTCTAAGCCAATCGCGGTGCCCGTCCGCCCGGCGGTTGAGAACATGCCCTACGCCGCAGCGGTCCGCTTCCTCGAAATGACCACCTGGGGACCTACGCCGCAAGGCGTTGTGGATATCCAGACCATGGGGATGAACGCCTGGCTCGCCGCGCAGTTTGCCATGCCCGCCAGCGTGTGGCCCGATCCGGACAGCACCACCGAAGGCGTGGCGCGCCTGCAGACCGCCTTCTTCAACGTCGCCATCAACGGCAGCGATCAACTGCGCCAGCGCGCGGCGTTCGCCCTGGCGCAGATCCTGGTGGCCTCCGCCGTCAAAGACACCCTGTTCGAGCAGATGGTCGAGTATCAGCGGCTCATGGGCGACTACGCCTTCGGCACCTACCACGACCTGCTGGCCGCCACGACCTTGGATCCATCCATGGGCTATTTCCTCGACATGGTGAACAATGTCAAGGCCAACCCCGCTACCGGCACCGAGGCCAACGAGAACTACGCTCGAGAGTTGATGCAACTCTTCTCGTTGGGCCTGGTGCAGTTGGATTCCCAGGGCGTTCCCATAACTGCCGGCGGCGCCACGGTTCCCGAATACGGCGAGTCCGACGTCGCGGAAATGGCCAAGGCGATGACCGGGTGGACCTACGGCGAGACGCCCGGCTTCGGCTCGCTTTGGCCCAACATGCCGTACTATTTCGGACCCATGGTGGCGTTCGAGAGGTATCATGACACCACTCAGAAGAACATCAACCTGCCCATCCCTTGCGTCATCCCCGCCGGCGGGACGGCGGAGAGCGACCTGAGCGCGGCGATCGCTTGTATCTGCCAGCAGTCCAACCTGGCGCCGTTCATCTCCTATCGGCTGATTCAGCGGTTCGTGCTGAGCGCTCCATCGCCGGCCTATGTGGGCCGGGTGGCGAGCGCATTCCAGTCTTCGCAGGGCAACCTGCAGACCGCGATTACTACTCTGCTCACCGATAGCGAAGCGCAGAGCGAAGGCACCGGCAAGCTGGCGGAACCGATCCTCTATTCGACCGGGCTGCTGCGCGCGCTCAATGCCACGGTCACCGCCGCCGCTCCCCTCACTAACCAGGCCACACTCATGGGCCAGATCCCGCTCACTCCCGGCAGCGTGTTCAGCTACTTCTCGCCCTTCTATAGCATTAGCGTTCCCGGCGCCGCGCAGCCGGCGGTGGCGCCTGAATTCCAGGCACTGAACGCCGCCACCGCTCTGGCGCGCGCCAACTTCGCATACGCGGTGGCCAGTAACGGCATCTCCGGCAATATTACGGTGAATCTGGCCAATCTGCAGGACCTCGCCAACAATCCTCCCGACCTGGTGGAGGCGCTTAACCAGGCGCTTTATCGGGGCGAAATGGACGCCAACGTGCGCGCCCTTCTCACCACCGCCGCCAGCGCATCCACCAGCCTGGCGTCCCGCGTGCGCAGCGCGCTCTATGCCGCGGCGGCCGCGCCGCAGTACGAAATCGAACGGTAACGGGAGAACAACAGCCATGACATTCCAACAGCTTCGATCGCGTCGCGACTTTCTTCGCCTCGGCTGCCGCACGATTTCCACCGTCGGCGCGGCGGCTGCCTTCGGACAGGCCGGCCTGATGACTGCGCGGGCGCAATCGTCCGGCAATTACCAGGCTCTGGTGTGTATCTTCCTGTTTGGCGGCAACGACGCCAACAACATGCTCGTCCCCAACGAAGCCGCGACCTACGCCAACTACCGGAAGATCCGCCAGAACCTGGCCCTCCCGCAGAGCTCGCTGCTGCCTATTCACGACCCGGCCACCAACGGCGACTACGGTTTGCACCCCAGCTTCGCACCCATCGCCGCCCTGTACAATTCCTCCAAGCGCCTGGCGCTGCTGGCCAACGTGGGCACGCTGGTGCAACCGGTGCCGCGAGGATCGAATGGCCTTCCGGAACTCACCTCCGTGCCGCTGCCGGTGAACCTCTATTCGCATTCCGACCAGCAGAACGAGTGGCAGAACTCCGTGCCGCAGGGCGGCGCCACCACCGGCTGGTCGGGCCGGCTGGCCGACAAGCTGGCTGGCGTTTCCGGCACCCTGGTGCCGCCCTGCATCAGCATCGGCGGCAACGCGCTGCAGTTGATCGGTGAGACCACCCAGCCCTCCACCGTGAACACCGCCAATTTCGGACTCACGGCGCCCGCCACCGACCCGGGTTCCACCGCCTTGCAGAACATGCTCAGCCTTCCGAGCGGCGTGACCCTCATTCAAGCGGCGCAGAATTCGCTGAAGGATGCCATCGCCGTGGCGCAGGCTGTGAGTGCCGCGGTGGCCGGCAGCGGCAGCCTGGGAGTCACGTTTGCAAACACCGATATTGGCACGCAATTGGCCCAGGTGGCCAAGCTCATCCAAGTGCGCGCCGCGCTCGGCGCCACCCGCCAGATCTTCTTCTGCAGCCAGGGCGGCTACGACACGCATTCCAACCAACTGCCGCAGCAAGTGACTTTCTATACGAACCTCGCCGCCGCGCTGGCGGACTTCGACCAGGCCATGGGTCTGCTCGGCGTGCAGAACAACGTGACCACGTTTACCGAGTCCGACTTCGGCCGCACCTTCCAACCCAACGGCAACGCGGGCACCGACCACGGATGGGGCAGCCACGCCCTGATCATGGGCGGCGCCGTGAACGGCGGCAACCTGTACGGTACCTTTCCCACCCTCACGCTGGGCGGCCCGGACGACTCCACGACCCGCGGCACGTGGGTCCCCGGCACCTCCGAGGACCAGTTCGGCGGCGCCCTGGCGAAGTGGTTCGGCCTATCCGCGCAAGCGGACCTGGACTACGTCTTCCCGAACCTGCACAATTTCGCGTATCAGACGCCGGCGCTTATTTAGCTTTACACCTTTAACCCCGGGACAAGATCGCCTTTCCCCTGCCGTCGGACCCCGATTCCCATTCGAATCGGTCGCATCGTCTGGCAAGTGTCGATGCCCAGTGTGATGGTGGGGCCCGGCGGCGCATGTTAGTCTGAGGCCTTACGGGAAGGGCAAGGAGAACAATGAATCGGCGCACAAGAGCGTTCTTGAGGATCCTGGCGTTTGTTGCCTTTTCTCTCGATTCCACGGTTTGGGCGCAGAGCCCGGCGACAACCGCTGCCAAGCCGCTGCCTTCGATCCGCGTTCATCGGGATGGGCACCTGCTCGAAACCGTGGATGGGCGTCCGTTCTTCTGGCTGGGCGATACGGCATGGGAACTGATTCACCACACCACGCGCGAGGAGGCCAGCTACTATCTGCATACCCGCAGCCGGCAGGGCTTCAATGTGATTCAGACGGTGGTTCTGTCGGAGTTCAACGGCATCTCCGAGCCCAGCGCCCTTGGTTTCAAGCCGCTGATCGACAACGATCCCCGCAAGCCCAATCCTGCCTACTTTGACCGGATCGTGGCACTGGTCGACGAGGCTGAGTCGGATGGACTGTACGCCGCGCTGGTGCCCATCTGGGGCGACAAGCTGACCGCGCCCTGGGGCACGGGCCCGCGACTCTTCCGAAATGACAATCTGAGCGACGCGTATTTCTTTGCCCGTTATCTGGCTGAGCGACTGAAGGATCGCACCAATGTGCTATGGATTCTCGGCGGCGACCGGCCACCGAAATTGAAGGGCATGAACAACGAGTATCTGCAGGCGATGGGCAAATCCGCGGGGTTCACCATGGAGCAGGACTGGACCCCCATCTGGCGCGAGGTTGCTCGCGGAATCGAGGACGGCCTGGGCCGCAAGCCCGTGATTGCCTACCATCCCCAGGGCGGCCAGGAGTCTTCTTCGGTCTTCCTGCAAACTGAGCCCTGGCTCTCTGTCAACGGGATGCAGAGCGGCCACGGCGGCGGTCACGATATCCCCGTGTGGGAGTGGATCGCACGCGACTACGCGATGTCGCCTGCCAAGCCAACCCTCGATCTGGAACCGAATTATGAGGATCATCCCTACAATCCATGGCCCGACTGGGATCCAGCGACCGGATATTTTCGCGATATCGACGTCCGCAAGCAGGTCTATCGCTCGGTCTTTGCGGGCGCCTGCGGAGTCGCGTACGGACATCATGCGGTCTGGGGTTTTGCGAATGCGCGCAATGGAAGCATGAATCATGTCGATCGCGACTGGATCGACGCGATGCAACGTCCCGCCGGGCGGCAGATGCAGTACCTGCGGGCACTGGTCGAGTCGCGACCCTTTTTCAGCCGCATTCCCGACCAGTCGCTGATCGTAGGCGGTGCCGGGCGGGGCGGGCAGCATATCCAGGCGACTCGCGACCGCGATGGCACCTATGCGTTCCTCTACTTTCCGGCCGGCGATCTGTATGCGACCGTTGATCTGGGTAAGCTGAATGCAAGCGGAATTCGCGCCTGGTGGTATGACCCGCGTACGGGAATCGGCACCCTGATCGGCATAGTGGACGGCGGGAGGCAAAGGGAGTTTCGTACTCCCTCCTATGGGCCGGACTGGGTGCTGGTTCTCGATGATGCGGCAGCGAAGTATCCGCCGCCGGGACTATCCCGCTGGGAGAAGTAGCTTGGACAACCCAATGAAAAGTGCGCGAGGAGAGAGCATGAACGGGAGAACTTCTGTTGTGTTGTCCGCGATCTTCGCGGCATCGGCTTTATCGCTGCCCGCCCAGGATTCCATGGGCGCACCAGCCAGGCAATCGGTGGATGTGGACGATGCCCGCGTTGTATTGCTGGGGCAGATCGACACTGCCAATCCGAAGCGTCCCCGGTTGGGATATCCCGGAACCGGACTGACGCTGCGTCTGCAGGGCGATTCAGTGGCTTTGCTGCTCTCGAGCACCACGGACACCTCGGCGCTAACCGTCGTGATCGACCATGGTGCGCCGGCGTTGAAGCCGCTGCACAAAGGCGAACAGAGCCTGGTGCTGGTCAGCGGACTCGAAACGGGTCCTCACCTTGTCGAGGTCTACAAGCGAACGGAGACGTGGCAGGGAATCGTGACCCTGATGGGCATCGAACTGCCAGAGGGAAGTTCTCTGCTTGCGCCTCCGCTGCTGCCTGCAAGAAAACTGTTGTTTGTCGGTGATTCCGTTACCTGCGGCGCCGGAGTAGACAACAATTCCACCTGCACGGAGGATCCCTCTCGTCCCACCAGCGACGCCTATCGCAGTTATGGCATGGAGCTTGGGCGGCGCCTGGATGCGCAGACGCATCTGGTCTGTTACGGCGGGCGCGGCCTGGATCGCGACTATCGCGGTCTGGGAGTGGCCGACAATGTTCTGAATGCTCCGCAGTTTCTCGATCTGTCGATACCATCCGATGAGGTCGCGAATCGAGCTCCGTGGGACTACGGGCGATGGACGCCCGATGGCATCGTTGTCTCATTGGGGACCAACGACTTCAACCTGCAGCAGTCCAAGCCACTCGACGAAGAGTCGTTTGTTGCCGACTACGTGCGCTTTCTCGGGATCCTTCGTTCGCAATATCCGCAGGCGACCATTCTGGCGACTGAGGGCGCCATCGTCACCGATCCACTGCTGCGGAGGTATGTGCAAGAGGCCGTGGCACGCGCTCGGAATGCGCGAATTCTCTGGGCAAAGGCCGAGCACTATCCCGGAAACGGCTGCAATGCGCATCCAATCGCCTCTCAACACATGAAGATGGCGGACGATCTGGAGCCGATGCTCCGGCGTGCTCTGGGCTGGTAATGTCCCTCGCTAATGGAGCGAACAGAAAGGAAGTCTGCATGAAGAATCGGTCCGTGCTGGTCATTCCGGCATTGATGGCGATGAGTTTCGGCGCGTTGGCGCAGACGAAAGATACCACTTCCCGTCCTCGCCACGCAGAGCTGGTGAACGTCTTCACGGGAACTTCGAACTCGCGCTGGATGCAGTTTCCCGGAGCCACCGTGCCGATGGGCCTGGTGAAGATGAGCCCCGACAATCAGGGCAATGTCTGGAACGGAGGCTATGAATATACAATCGCGAGCGTCTCGGGCTTCAGCTTTCTGCACAGCTTCGGCCTTTCCGGCATGAGCGTGATGCCCTTGAATGGACCGATCGAAAACGAGCCCGGCCAGGCAAAGCTCTTTCCCGGTCCCAGCGACGGTCCCTTCGGCGGCATGTGGACGGCGGGATACCGCTCGCGCATTCGCAAGGATACGGAGATCGGCAAGCCCGGCTACTACGCCGTTGATCTGGTCGACGCCAAAACGCGCGTGGAGCTGACAGCCACCGTGCACACCGGCTGGATGCGCTTTCAATTCCCCGCGGGGAACCAGACCCATCTGCTTTTTGACTTTGCCGCTCCCGTGGAAGAGAAGGTGGAGCTGATCGGCTTCACCGTCAAGCGGGTGAGCGCAACCGAGATCGAGGGATCGCTCACCCAGCGCAACGGCTATGCCGGCAAGTTTACGGTTTACTTCGTCACCCAGTTTTCCCAGGCCTTCGCGGCCATGAACTCCTGGCAGACCGGTGAGTACACCGGCGCCGATACGAACTATGGCGTTGAGTGGCGCAAACCGCGCACGACCAGGAGCGATGTGACCGCTATGGAAAGCAAAGGCCCCGGTGGCATCTGGCTGGACTTCGCCACTTTGCCGGCCACGCCGGTGGTTGCGCGCACGGGCATCAGCCTCACCGGTCTGCCGCAGGCCAGGGAGAATCTTCAGTCTGAGTCGGCACCTTACGGATTCGATTTTGATGCCGTAGCGCAGGCAGCCAACGCAAGCTGGGATCAGCTGCTCCATCGCGTCGATATCGAGGGCGGCAGCAAGGACGATCAGGTCAAGTTCTACACCAATCTTTATCGTGTCTACTCTGCCAAAGCGATCCTCGACGACGTGGACGGCTCCTACCGCGATGCCTGCGGAGAGGTGAGGAAGATCGCTCCCCCGGCCGATCATCTGTATTCGAGCGATGCGCTCTGGGGTACACAGTGGACGCTTGGTCCAGTCTGGTCGCTGCTCGCTCCCGAGGTATTGACATCCTTCGACAACGCACTTCTGTTCGAGGCATCGCGCGATGGCTGGCTGCCGGAAGCGCCGGTGGCGCTCCGCTACTCGCCGGTAATGGCGGGCCAACACGAGATCGCATTGCTCGTTGGCGCGCTGCAGAAGGGTCTGCCGGGAATCGATCGTCAGGCCGCTTATGAAGCTGTTCGACACGTGCTGACCACACCGGGTGAACCATACACCTGTGGCGGCAGCTACCCGCAGGGCATGGCGGGAGACCGTCATCTGGCGGCGTACAGGAACCGCGGCTATGTTCCCGAGGAGACTGGACCGGCCTCATCTACCTTTGAATACGCCTACGACGACTCCTGCGCCGCGGCGCTGGCAGCCTCTCTAGGCAAAAAGGAAGACGCGGCGATGTTTTCCAAACGCTCGGAGAACTGGCGCAACGGCCTCTCGCCGGAAACGGCCTACGCCCAGCGCCGCCACGCCGATGGAAGCTGGGTCGAGCCGAACGATATTCATCGCTTCGGCACCGTCGGCGGCTGGAACGGACCCGGCTTCGTCGAGGGCACCCCGTGGATCTATAGCTGGTTCGTTCCCCAAGACGTGCCCGGGCTGGTCGAAACCGTCGGCAAGGATCGCTTCAACCAGCGCTTGCAGGAGGGCTTTGAACGGCAGTATGTCGATCTGACCAACGAGCCCAATCTACAGGCTCCCTGGTTGTTCAACTACTCCGGCAAGGCTTTTCTCACCCAAAGGTATGCCCGGCACGTGTTCGGCGATGTCTTTGATACATCGCCCCTCAATGGCTGGCCGGGAGAGGAGGATGAGGGCCAGATGGGGGCGTATGTCGTGCTTGCAGGCATCGGTCTCTTCGACATGGAAGGCGGCTGCACCGCCGAGCCGTCGTACCAGATCAGCGGCCCGGCCTTTTCACGGGTTGTCTTGCATTTTCCGGCAGGCAACTTCGAGATCGTTGCCCACGGCAATAGCCCGGTCAATCTCTACATTCAGACCGCGGTCTTAAATGGTGTGCCGCTTAAGGAACCACGCTTGAAGCATTCGCAACTGGCCAAAGGGGGCAAGCTGGTTCTTGAGATGGGTCCCAATCCCAGCCGGCTGTGGGAGTAGAAAACAGCCTCGTTCCACCCTCCCATCATGGAAGCCTATGAAGCGCGCTTCGAGGGCTCTCGAGCGGGGCATCGGTCACAACGCCGCGCTGAGCTGTTCCATCAGCGGCGCGGCCGATTCCGCGGACCGTTCCAGTTTTTTCAGCATTCTGCCGTATTGGGGAATCCGCAGGCAGTCTTCGGCTGGCGGCGTGGGCGCCTCGCACATCGCTCGCACGCATTCCGGAACCCGGCCCAGGGTAATGCGGCCGTGCCGGGTGCCAATCAGCAGTCTGCCCAGGAAAGCGCCCAGATCGGCGTCGGCCAGTCCTTTGGGGAGGCTCCCACGCGCCGCCTCGCCCATGGAATCCGTCACCGCCGCCAAGAGCTCCGGCCAACGCTGAAGAGCCAGGAGTCCCTCCGCAACGGAGCGCAGCTCGCGCTCCGCCAATTCGATCCCGGTCCGATGGCTTCGGTAGAAATGGCCGAACCGGTCCAGAAACGCGCAGGCGGAAGCGATGCCCGGCCAAGCCGCCGGCAGTTCCCCGGCCAGCCCCATATAGAACGGCATCTCGTACCGCGACAGGCCCTGCAGCCAGGATGCCCGAGTCGGGGGCGCGCCACCGGCCGGAAACTCCGCCAGCAGAAAGCCCGCTTGATCCTGCCTGTAGAGCGTGTTGCCTGCGACAAATCGGACCGAACCGCCCTTGATCGACAA
>JBAVIH010000404.1:0-26887 GCA_049686695.1 Bryobacteraceae bacterium
GACCAACATCACGGGCAGTTTCCAGGTCAACGGCACGCGCAGCCTCGACCACGAATACACGATCGACGGGATCACGAACGTGAACCTGGGCAACAACACCGGAGCACTGGTGTCGATCAACCCCGACGCGCTGGAAGAGGTGAAGGTGCTGACCTCGAACTACCAGGCGGAGTATGGCCGATCGGGTGGAGGCGTGATCGCGCTGACCACGCGCGGGGGCACCAATGATTTTCACGGCGGGGCGCGCTACTTCCGCCGCCACGACAGCATGAACGCCAACACCTACTTCAACGACGAGCGCGGCGGCCAGGGACCGTCGTATTCGCGCCCTCTGTACCGCTACAACTTCTACGGGTGGGATTTCGGAGGCCCGGTCTTGATTCCGCACGTGGTGAATGGAAAAAACAAGCTCTTCTTCTTCGTCAGCCAGGAATACTACCGGCAACTGGTGCCACAGACTACGTCGCAAAACATTCTGGTGCCCACGCCGGCCGAGCGCACCGGCGACTTTTCACACTCCGTGGACGGATCCGGCAAGGCGATCACTATCATCGATCCGACCACTGGGGCTGCATTTCCGGGCAATCAGATCCCATCGAGCCGTCTTTACGCACCCGGCGAGGCGATCTTGAATTTCCTGCCCCAGCCCAACACCACCGCGGGCGGAAACGGTTACAACTACTCTTCCCAGGTGCCCAGTTCGTACCCCCGGAGCGAGACGATTCTGCGCGGCGACTGGATGATCAACGACAATGCGCGGCTGAGCGTGCGCTGGGTTTACAACAACGACGACCAGCAATTCGCCTATGGCACGACGACAGCTTCCTGGAACTGGCCGCTGACCATCACGGACCGGAAGAACGGTCCGGGCAGCGTGCCGAGCATTTCGCTGACCAAGAACTTCGGGCCCACCGTGGTGAACGAAACCGTATTCGGAATTGGGCGGGGCGGCGTGACGATCGCGCCGGAGGGCGACGCGGTCACTCGTACGAAAACCGGCATTGACACGCCCCTGCTGTATCCCGATGCCAACACGCCCGGCTACATCCCCAGCTTGACTTTTGGCGGGATCGCGAGCGTCTCTTCGGCCGCCTCTACCAGCCTCTTCGGGCCCTTCAACCAGCGATTCCTGATCTGGCAGGTCATGGACAACCTGATCAAGGTTCACGGCTCGCACGTGTTCAAGTTCGGCTTCTATTTCCAAAGCGCCTCGAATGCCAGCAACAGTCAAGCCCACGTCCAGAGCGACATCGACTTTACGACCAGCGGCTCCAACCCGCTCACTACCGGCAACCCCTTCGCGAACGCCCTGCTGGGGGTGTACAACTCTTACTCGCAGTGGAGCACGAAGGTGTATCAGAACTACCTTTACCACGACCTCTCCTGGTACGCCCAGGACACGTGGAAGGTCGGCAGACGCCTGACGCTCGACCTGGGCATACGGTTCTCCTGGTTTCAGCCGGTTTACGACACCGGTGGGGATGCGGCCTACTTCGACCCCTCGGCATACGACCCCTCCAAGGCGGCGCGCCTGTACAGGCCCGTCTGCGTGGGCGCCTCGACGTGCTCGTTGGGGGCGGCCACATACCGGGCCATCGACCCGGCCACGACGGGCGCCGCGACGCTGGCGAACACCCAGCCGGGCTACTACGTGGGCAAGTTGGTACCGAACGCCGGCAGCATCACCGACGGAATGGTGTTGGTGAGTGGGGGTTACCCGGACGGCGGCGTGATCACGCGGGCGATTTTGCCGCAGCCCCGTCTCGGCTTTGCGTATGACCTGACCGGCAACCATAAGACGGTGGTGCGCGGCGGCTTCGGAATCTCGATCGACCGGTACGAGAGCGGCATCACGGGGTTTGGAGCCAGCAACCCGCCGTTGGTGTTCCAGCCCACGCTGCAATACGGCTATTTACAGAACATACAGCCGGGCGGGGGCGGCATTCTGTCGCCGTTGTCCATAACCGCCGTGACCAAGAACATGAGTTTTCCGCGCGTGTACTCCTACAGCGTCGGCGTGCAGCGCAACATCGGATTGGGCACGGTGCTCGATGTCTCGTACGTCGGATCGAAATCGCGGGACCTCCCGCGCAAGGACAACCTGAACACGCCGCCCTATGGGATAACCTTCACGGCGGCGGCGCAGGATCCGACGAAGTTCGCCGGGAGAGTGATTCCCTCCGTGGAACCCTCCTTGCCGGCGCTTTACGCCAACGCCGGTGTGAGTTTCAGCGGGTCGAAGATTCTAGGCACGGACTTCCTGCGCCCCTACCAGGGGTACAGCGACATTACCTACTACAACTTCGACGCCGACGCGGATTACAACTCCCTCCAGGTGGGCGTCAATCGGCGGTTCTCGCAGGGCCTCACGTTTGGCGTCGCGTATACGTGGTCGAAGACCATGACGACCATTTCCGACGATGGCACATTTACCAGACTGGCGAACCCATCGTTGGACTACGCGCTCGCCGCTTTCGACCGCACGCATTACATCGTCGGGAACTTTGTGTGGGATCTGCCGAAGGGCAGCAAGCTTGCCGGTGGAAATAAGGTGGTAGGCTTGCTTCTGGACCACTGGACCCTCTCGGGAGTGACCACGCTGGCATCCGGGCAGCCGACCGATGTTGGTCTCAGCATCTCCGGCCAGGATAGCGGGGCGCGCCTTCTGGGCACGCCCACCGCCGGCAATCTCTCGGGGAACCAGATGCGCTTCCTGTTAAACGGGGATCCGCAAACCGGCGGGACGATCAACCCGTCGGCCCTGGTGGTTCCGGGGCTCGGCGATATCGGCCCCTACCCGCGCATGTACCTGCGCAACCCGTGGATCGTGAACCAGGATCTCTCGCTGTTTAAGAATATCCCGCTCGGCGGCGAGGGGAAGCGGTATTTGCAGCTTCGCCTGGAGGCTTTCAACGCCCCCAACCATCCGCAGTTTTCGGGCTACAACCTGACCAGCAACGTGACCAACGCCGCGGGCGCTACCGGAAACAACATATTCAGCAACTTCACCGGCCTGGTGCCTTCGAACAATTTGCGGACGTCCACCAGCACGGGCGTTCTCGGAACCTACTTTGGGGAGTACAACAACGCGCAAAACATGCGCGTCGTCCAGATCGCCGCGAAGTTCTACTTCTGAGGAACGCACAAAAGATCTCGACGCGACAGCCGGGACTGGCCATGCGGTAACGGCCAGTCCCGGTAGTTCGTTCGGCGAACCAAGATCCATGATTCCCGAAGCGGCCGCTATAACTGGCGGCCGTTTCTGCGTCTGGCGCACGGATCGGCGCGACGGCCCCCGCTGCGTGTACAATAGTCGGCTGGAGGCACAATGAGCGCAAAGGCAACCGTCAGAAAGGCCGGCAACGTGGCCATCGTGGACCTGGCCGGCAGGATCGTTTTGGGGGATGGCTCCGGAGTGGTACGCGATACCATTAAAGACCTGGTCGGCTCGGGCCGGAAGAACATCCTGCTCAACTTGAAGGATGTGACATATTTGGATAGCGCCGGCCTCGGCGAAATCGTCGGATCGTATGCCACGGTCACTAATCAGGGCGGCGACGTCAGGCTGTTGCACGCGCAGGGCAAGGTTAAGGAGTTGCTCACCATCACCAAGCTCTATACCGTTTTCATTGCCTACGACGATGAAACGGCTGCGATCCAGGCGATGTCGGCCGGCGCCGCATAGGCCTGACCGCGCCACGCCGCTCGAATTCTCTCGCCGCGCAATCCGATTTAGCGTTGCGAGTTTGCGCGCACCCCTGGACTTCAGCCGCGTTTGGTAACAAGTTGCTTCCTTCGGCGTCGCAGCGCGAACCTTGTTACGGGGTTTGTAACACAGTTTTACTCGAGATAGGATTGATTTAGGCGGAGACCAGTGTTAAGATTTGGTTACTCTGTCATCCTCCGAGACAGATTGTAGTAGACCTAAAGCCCCGCGCCTTCCCCGGCACGGGGCTTTTTTGCGGCTGGAGCGCCTTCCGGCGCGCTTTTGCGACGCCCGCGCTGGCCGTAGCTCGCTCGGGATTCCTGCTAGTGACTGACGGCTAACAGGGTTACCCGCTTCTGCGTCTCTTGAGCCCCGCACGTGCGGTGATTGTCGCCAAAAGGCCCTGAATACTCTACTTATGTCGATTCCGGGGGCCGTGGTGCTAAATCGCGGAGCTTCCGCGCGTCCCTTTGAGCAGAGAGCCTGTTAGGATGAATACGTTAATGGCCGCTCCGCCGGAATCCGCCCGCTTCTCAGTAGACGATCTGGAACGTGTATTCCGTGAGAGCCATGCAGCCGTGTTTCGAGCGGCCTACCGCATAACCGGGAACGCGAGCGACGCCGAAGACGCGCTGCAAACCGTGTTCCTGCGGTTGCTCAAACGCGATGCCGCCGCCGACGCGGTGGAGAACATGCCGAGTTTCCTGCGGCGCGCGGCGGTGAACGCGGCGCTCGACATCGTGCGCTCGCGGCAGGGCATCCGGAATATTCCCCTGGACGAATTGGAGCCGGTACTGGCGGAGCCTGCGCATCGCCGGCCGGATCGCTTGCAGGCCTCGAGCGAAATTCGCGATTGGCTGCGCGGCGCGCTGGCGCGGCTGAATCCGCGCATCGCGCAGATGTTCGCGTTACGGTTTTTCGAGGGAAAAGACAATCCCGAAATTGCGCGGTTGTTCAACACCACGCCGGGCAGCGTCGCGGTGACCATTTCCCGCACGCGCGACCGGCTGGAAAAGGAATTCCGCGTTTACCAGGGAGGCGAAGCATGACACCGGAAAATAGCTTTCAGGACCCGGTTCTGGAACAGGCATTGTTGGAAATTCGCGACGAGGCGGTGGATCCGGCGGTGGTCGAGGCCGCCGGGAACCGCGTGTGGGCACGGCTGACCGAAGCCGCCGGCCAGTTGAGCGGCGAACCCATCCGCGGCTGCGCCGGTTTCCAGGCGTTGCTCGCCGATTACCGCGCGGGACGCCTGCCGCAAGGCCGCGCCATGCTGGTCGAGGATCATCTGCACTCGTGCGTCGCCTGCCGGCACGTCTACGAAGGAAAAGTCATCACGATGCCGGCGGCGCGGCCCGCGCGGCCTGCCGTGCATGGCTCGTCTCATAAGGTTGTTTGGGCAGCCGCGGCGGCGGTGTTGCTTGCCGCCGGAACGGCGTGGATCGCCGAACGCTCCGGCGCGTCCGGCGGCCGGGCCAGCGTGGAGAAGCTCACCGGCACGTTATATCAGGTAGCGGCCGATGGCACGTTCCATCCACTGGTGGTTGGACAGAACCTGCCGGGGGGCGTCGAGATCCGCACGGCTAAGGATTCCGATGCCGTGCTGCGCCTTTCGGATGGTTCGTCGCTGGAACTGCGCGAGCGGTCGAGTCTCTTCACTACCGCTTCCGCCAATGACCTGACCATTCGGCTGGGCCGCGGCAGCGTGATGGTGGAAGCCGCCAAACGCCGCAAGGGCCACTTGTTTGTCGATACCGGCGATTGCCGGGTGGCGGTTACCGGAACCATCTTCGGCGTCAGCGCCGGCGTGAAAGGCTCGCGCGTTTCGGTGGTCCAGGGCGAAGTGCACGTGGCGCAGGGCAGCGGTGACAAGGTGCTCCACCGCGGCGATCAAACCGTTACCGGCGCGGGGATGGATCCCGAGCCGGTGAGGGACGACATCGCCTGGAGCCGCAACCGGGATCGTTATTATGCGCTGCTGGCCGACTTGCGCGCCAGCCTGGAGCGGATCCATATGCCGGACCTCCGCTACCAGAGCGATCTGTTGAACCGGTTGCCTGCCTCCACCGTGCTGTACGCCAGCATTCCCAACCTGGGCGACTATCTCAGCCAGGCGCAGGCGGTGCTTGCCCGCAAGATCGCCGACAGTCCCGAGTTGACCCCGTTCTGGAACGAACGCGGAGCCAAAATGCAGCCCGTGATCGAGAAACTTCGCGCCGCCAGCAGCTACCTGGGCGGCGAGGTCGTGGTGGTGGTCCTGGCCGCGCCGGATGGCAAGCCGCAGGCTCCCGTGTTTGTGTCGGAATTGAAACGCGATGGGTTCGCCGAGTTTCTCAAACAACAAGGAGTGCCGTTGACGGTGGAGGTGCGCCAGGGCCTGGTTGCGTTCGGGCCGGACCGCGCGGCCGTCGAGAACCTGGTCCCGGTTTTCGATGCCCAGGCCGGCGGATTCGAAGGCACGCCGTTCTACCAGCTCATCGCGCAGGTCTATCGCGAAGGCGCCGGGATGCTGATATGCGCCGATCTCTCGCGCATGGCGCCGGACGAACACACGGCCGGCATGCGCTATTTCGTAGCCCAGGAAAAGCAAGTCAACCAGCAGATGGAAACGCGCGCCGCGCTGAGCTTCGATCCAGCCCACTCGCGTCTCGCCGCGTGGCTGGCCGACCCGGCTCCGATGGGCTCGCTCGATTACGTGTCGCCGGAAGCCGGAACGGTGGCTGCGTTCGTGGTGCGCGACCCCGCGGTGATCGCCGATCTTCTGGCCGGCGTGGTGCAGACAACACCCGCTGGATTGGGCGCACAGGGCGACCTGCGCAACGACCTGGCGCACAGCCTGGGCGGCGAATTCGCCGTGTCGCTCGACGGCCCGCTGATGCCGGTTCCTTCGTGGAAGGTAGTGGTGGAGGTGTACGATCCGCCGCGATTGCAGGCGGTTTTCGCGCGCCTGGTGGCCGACGCCAACCGGCAGGCCGCCAAGTCCGGCGGTCACCCCATCCGCATGGCGGAGGAGACCGTGGACGGCCGCACGTACTACACCATCAACTCGCCCGCGCTGGGGCCGCTGGCCGAGGGGCACTATACCTTCGCCGACGGTTACATGATCGCCGCGCCCAGCCGCGCGCTGGTCAAGCGCGCTCTCGATCTGAAGGCGGCGGGGACCTCGATCACCCGCTCCGAGAAGTTCCTGGCCTTGACGCCGCGCGATCACTACGCCAATTTTTCGGCCGTGCTGTATCAGAACCTGGGCACCTCGCTAGGGCCGCTCGCCGGGATGTTGAGCGGCATGGCCGGCGCGCATCGCGGACATCCAGGACAGCCCAATCCGGTCGATCGTCTGGGCAACCTCAAACCTACTCTGATCGCCGCCTATGGCGCACCGGACCGCATCACGGTGGCCGGCGCGGGCGATCTGCTGGGAGCCCGCCTGGAGACTCTTCTCACCGGCGATCCGAGCGGCTGGGCGGCGGATTCGATGCCGTTCACGCAACTCCTCGGAACAGGCGGGCGTAAGCCGGCGTATAAAGAGAAGTGATGGCTGCAGAGATGGCCCCCGTCATCGATCTGGACGGCCTCGAGGTGCGCTTCGGCGATCGCGTGATCCTGAAGGCGCTCAAGGCCTCGCTCACCGGCCGCTCGATCGGCTTGCTGGGGCCGAACGGCGCCGGCAAATCCACCTTGCTCAACACCCTGCTGGGCTTTCACCGGCCTTCGGCGGGAACGGCCCGCATTCTCGGACGCGACATCCGCCGCGAGCCGCGCGCGGTGCGCAGCCTGATCGGCTACATGCCGGAAAACGATTCGTTCATCGCCGGCATGAGCGGCGTGCGCTTCGTGCGCCTGATGGCGGAACTGGCCGGCCTGCCCAGGGCCGAGGCGCTCGAGCGCGCCCACGAAGCCTTCTTTTACGTCGGCCTCGGCGAAGTCCGGTACCGCACGCTGGGCACGTACTCGCTGGGCATGAAGCAGGCCGCCAAGCTGGCGCAGGCCATCGCACACGGTCCCAAGCTGCTGTTTCTGGACGAACCGACCAACGGTCTCGACCCGCCGGCGCGCCTCCGCATGATCCAGTTGATCCAGGAAATTCGCGACCGCGGCGATCTGCACCTGATCGTCTCTTCCCATCTGCTGCGCGACGTCGAGGAATGCTGCGACGAGGTTCTGATTCTGAAGGATGGCGCCATCGCCGCTTTCTGCAACCTGGAAGAAGAGCGGCGCGCCAACCGGCGTTTTCTGGAGATGGAGACCCGCGGCGAATTGAACGGGAATTTCGTCGAAGCCATCCGCGGCCTCGGCTGCGAGACCGCTCCCGGAGCGCAGGGGCGCCTCAAAGTGGTGCTGCCGGAGGGACTCGAGGTCCGCCGCCTGTACGAAATCGCGGCCGCGCAGTCCGTGCAGATCCGCCGTCTCAATCGCCGGCGCGATTCGCTCGAAGACATTTTCCTGAAAGCCATGGAGGCCGCCGATGGCCGTCTATAAGAAGACCTACCGGCCGTATGAGGGCGCGCTGACGGCTCGCTGGGCGCGTTTGCTGGTGATTCCGCGCTTCGCCTTCGAGGATCTCCACCGGCGGAAGTTTCTTACCAGCTTTTTCTCCGCTACCTTCCTCTATCCGCTGATCTGCGCCATCATCATCTGGGTCCAGCACAACGCGAGCGCGCTGAGCCTGATCAACGCGCAGGGCGCGCAGCGGCTGATCACCATCAACGTGGTCTTCTTCCTTTCGGTGCTCGGCTGGCAAAGCATGATGGGGCTGTTCCTGGCCGCGTTCGTGGGGCCCGGCCAGGTATCGCCGGATCTGGCCAACAACGCGCTTTCGCTCTACCTGGCGCGGCCGTTCTCGCGCGCCGAATACGTGCTCGGCAAGATGTCGGTGCTGGTGATCCTGCTTTCGCTGATGACCTGGGTGCCGGGCCTGCTGCTGTTCGCCCTCCAGAGCTACCTGGAAGGCTGGAGCTGGGCGGTGGATCACGCGCGCATCGCGGCCGGCCTCTTCTTCGGCGCCTGGATTTGGATACTGCTGCTGGCGCTGCTGGCGCTGGCGCTCTCCGCCTGGGTGAAATGGAGGGCGGCCGCCGGCGGCCTGATGTTCGGCGTGTTCTTCGTGCTCTCCGCGTTCGGAGCCGTGATCAACGGCGTGGTGCGCACCCACTGGGGCCACCTGTTCAGCGTCAACTATCTGGTGGGCTCCATATGGGTGTGGATGTTCGAAGGCGACCACCCCACCACCAACGGCGCCGTCTTTTTCCGCGCCCCGCGCGGCGAAACGCTGCCGCTGTGGACGAGTTGGGTGGGGCTGGCCCTGCTGTCTCTGATCTGCCTGTATATGCTGGCGCGGAAAATCCGCGGCGCGGAGGTGGTGCGGTGAGCGATTCCCTGATCACCTTCGCCGGCGTTTCGCGCTTCTACGGTGAAGTGCTCGGCATCAACAATGTCAACCTGACCATTCCGCCGGGCATCACCAGCCTGGTGGGGCCGAACGGTTCCGGCAAGACCACCCTGATGAACCTGATGACCGGGCTGCTGCGCGCCACGCGGGGAGAGATCCGCGTGCTCGGCGTCGCACCCGATCGGCCGCAGCAGATCGGCCGGCTGCTCGGTTACTGCACGCAGTTCGACGCATTTCCCAAGGGGCTGACCGGCTTCCAATTCATTTACTCCTACCTGCTGCTCTACGGCATGAGCCAGGAGGAAGCGCGCGAGCGCTCCGTGGCCGCGCTGCAGAAGGTGAATATGATGGCCGCCGCCGGCCGCTCGGTGGCCTCTTATAGCAAGGGCATGCGGCAGCGCGTGAAGCTGGCACAGGCCATCGCTCACGACCCGCGCGTGCTCGTGCTGGACGAACCGCTCAATGGATTGGACCCGATGGCGCGCGCCGAAACCATCGCCCTCTTTCGCGAGTGGGGCGCCGACGGGCGGCACGTGATCGTCTCCAGCCACATCCTGCACGAAGTGGATTCCATCTCCGACCAGGTGATTCTGCTGAGCCACGGCTACGTGGTGGCGGAAGGGCAGATTCAGGGCGTGCGCAGCGAGGTCCGCGAGCAGCCGATGCAGATTCTGGTGCGCTGCGACCGGCCGGCCGAGCTGGCATCGCGTCTCTTCGCGCAGAACCACGTCGTCGAGGCGAAGATTCAAGCCGACGGCCGCAACCTGCTGCTGCGCACCAAGGACGCCGACGCCTTTTACCTGCTGCTGAACCGCGTGATTCTCGATACCGGCCTGGAAGTGGAATCCGTGGCGCCGGCCGACGACGACGTGAATTCGGTCTACCAATACCTCATCGGCGAAGGAGGTGCGGCATGAACGCCCTGTGGATGCGGCAAATCGCCGCCGTCCTGCGGCTGGAATGGAGGAAGACGTTTTTTTCCAGGCGCGGCTGGTGGATCTATTGCCTGGCGCTGGGCCCGGTGGGGATCACCGCGCTGCACTGGCTGTTCGAGCTGGGCCGCCCCTCGCCCGGCCACAGCCTGGGCACCGACAGCGTCAACTACGCCGCCATGTTTCAGTTTTTCTATCTGCGCGGCGCCATTTTCTTCGGCTGCATGGGAATCTTCTCCAACCTGTTCCGCGCGGAGATGCTCGAAAAAACCCTGCACTATTACTACCTCACGCCGCTGCGGCGCGAGGTGCTGGTGGCCGGAAAATACCTGGCCGGCCTGGCCATGGCGGTGGTCCTGTTCGCCGGAAGTGCGGCAGCCTCGTTCCTGATCATCGGCCGCCATTTCGGCGCCGCTTACTCGGACTTCATCTGGCACGGTCCGGGCCTCGGCCAGCTCGGCTGGTACACTCTCACCGCCGCGCTGGCCACGGTGGGGTACGGCGCCGTGTTCCTGTTGTGCGGCCTGCTCTTCCGCAATCCCATGATTCCGGCCGCGATCGTGTACGTGTGGGAGAACCTCAACCCGTTTCTGCCGAGCCTGCTCAAGAAAATCAGCGTGATTTTCTATTTGAACAACCTGTGCCCGGTGGAAGTCCCTCTGCCGCCCCCGTTCAACCTGCTCGTGGTGGAAACCGATCCCACGCCCGCCTGGCTGGCCATCCCCGGCCTGCTAGCCGTGTCGCTGGTGCTGCTGGCCTACACCGCCTACTCGGCCAGGCAAGGGGAGATTAACTACGGGGAGTGATGGGGGCGCCTGCCCCAGCCGGCGCTACAATTGGGTTCAGGCTCGAACCCTAGTCAATATCCTTGCGAGGCGAACGTGAAGAAGAAAATCGACCTTGAGCCAGCGGAACCGGACTACGTAGAGGACTACTCCGCTGACGACGTACAGGACGATGCTGACGCAGACGCGGCCGTACCGGCTGTTCGGTATGAGATATCTAGCTATGGCATAGACTTTGATGTTAAGGGGCTGGTTGAGCGGCTGAAGCAGGAAAAGGTGTATGTTCCCGAATTTCAGCGCAGCTTTGTTTGGCGCCTGCCAGACTCCTCCCGTTTTATTGAGAGTCTGCTCCTGGGGCTGCCCGTCCCCGGCATTTTCCTCGCGAAGGACCCCGATTCTCAGAAACTGTTCGTAATTGACGGCCAGCAGCGCCTGAAATCACTACAGTACTTTTACGCTGGTGTTTTCAGGCCTGATCCGACTCGACACTTCCACGGACGTTTCGACTGACCCATGTGCAGAAGCAGTTCGAAGGGAAGCGTTACGAGGATCTGGACGAACGAACCCGACAGATACTCGACGACTCCGTTATTCACGCAACTATCGTCAAGCAGGATTCACCGAGGGACGACGATACGAGCATCTATCACGTCTACGAGCGGCTGAACAGCGGTGGCCGCCTTCTCCATCCGCAGGAAATACGAACAGCGATTTTTCACGGATCGCTGATCGAGGCGATCCGTGACGCCAACGAACACGCCTCCTGGCGACGGCTGTTCGGCGCCAAAAGCCCACGATTGAAAGATGAGGAACTGATCCTTCGTTTCATGGCACTCTACGAGTGGTCTCAGGCCTACGACCGGCCTATGGCCGAGTTCCTTAGCCGGTTTGCTCAAAAGAACCGGCACCTGACTGGGAAGCGGCTGGATGACCTTTTGGGCCTCTTCAAGCGTTCAATGGACATCATATTTGAGGCATCTGGCGAGAAAGCGTTCCGGCCGGAGCGTAACTTCAACGCCGCCGTGTTCGACTCCGTGTCGTACGGCGTGGCAAAACGTCTTGCAGCCGACAAAGACGCGTCAGTTGAGTCGATAAGAAAGCCGTTATCGAAGCTGCTATCCGACAAGGCGTACGCTCAGGCGACCTCGCGGTCAACAGCGGACAAGGCCTTCGTCGAGAGGCGATTGGCGGCGGCTGCGAAGGCATTCGCGGACGGAAAGTGAAAAGCGTCGACCTGATTCGGCACCGCGATAGCATTCGCTCAGCGATGGGCCGCGCCAAAGACCTGGGATGGGATCCCGAGTTGCTCGGGCACTGGGGGCGATACCTTTGCATACTCGCGGCGGGGTTTCTGGAAAACACGATCCGAATACTCTACAGCTCCCATGTCGAGAGACAGGCATCCCCTTCAATTGCAACATATGTGGTCGCCCAGTTGGAGCGGATTCAGAATCCCAAGGCCGGAAAGTTCATCGAGGTGGCGCACACGTTTGACAAGAAATGGGCCGATGATTTGGAGGCGTTCCTCAACGTAGACGATGGAAGGCGCAAGAACGCAATCGACTCCATTATGAACAACCGAAATCTCATCGCGCATGGGCGAAGCTCGAACATTTCGGTGGTACAAGTTCGCGAATACTTTGCTTCCGCTAGTGAGGGAGCTGATTACCTTGAGAGCCAGCTGGCGCCATGAAATGCTAGCAGATCTTGACTGCGGGACCGGTCCCACGGTGGCTAGGATAGGCAACGAGGATTCCCAAAATGCCGCGCCAGTTCGATGTTGTCATTGAACGGGATGAAGAGGGCGACTACGTCGCTCCTGTCCCACAGCTTCCCGGATGCCACACCCAGGCGAGATCCCTGGACGAGGTCACGCAGCGCATTCGAGAGGCCGTCGACTTGTATCTCGAAGCGGCGGGTGCGCCCGCGCAGCCACTTCGGCTCGGCGCCTCTTGACATCCTCCCCACTTCCCCTACCCTGAAAAGATGTCTGCGCCTCCCGCGCCATCTTCTGCCCGCAAGCTCGGCCTGCTACCGCTGATCGCGGCGACCTATTTCATCGTTTCCGGCGGGCCGTTTGGTTTGGAGGATACCGTTGCCGCGGCCGGCTACGGCGGGGCGATTCTCATCCTGCTGCTGACGCCCGCGCTGTGGAGCTTCCCCACCGCGCTGATGGTGAGCGAACTGGCCAGCGCACTGCCCGAAGACGGCGGCTATTATGTCTGGGTCAAGCGCGGCATGGGCCGCTTCTGGGGATTTCAGGAAGCCTGGCTGTCGCTGGTGGGCAGCGTCTTCGACATGGCGCTCTATCCGACGCTGTTCGTAAGCTACCTGGGCCACTTCCTGCCTGCCATGACCACGGGCCAGCGCGCCACCTGGATCGGGGTCGCCTTGATCGCGGCAGCGGCGGCGTGGAATCTGCTGGGCGCCAAAACCGTGGGCGGCAGCTCGATGGTGATGGGCGTTCTGCTGCTGGGCCCTTTCGCGGTGCTGGCTGCGGCATCGGTGTTTCATGGCGGCATGTTCGCGGCCGGGCACGCGGCTCCGCGCCATGCCGACATTTTGGGCGGCGTGCTGGTGGCGATGTGGAACTACATGGGCTGGGACAACACGTCCACGGTGGCGAGCGAAGTCGAGAATCCGCAGCGCACGTATCCGTGGGCGATGGCCAGCGCGGTGGCGCTGGTGGCGCTCGGCTATGTGCTGCCCATCGGCGCCGTGGCGCTGACCGGACTCGATGCCAACCGCTGGGAAACCGGCGGCTGGGCCGACGTGGCGCGGGCCGTGCTCGGCACCGGCGTGGCGGGCGTGGCGGTGGCGCTGGGGATCACGGTGGGCGGCATGCTCGGCGCGGCCGGCTCGCTCAACGCGCTCACCATGGCGCTCTCGCGCGTGCCGGCGGCGCTGGCCGAGGACGGCTTTCTGCCCGGGATTTTCGCGCGCCGCGATCCGAAGACCGGCGCGCCGCGCTGGGCCATCGTTGCCTGCGCGGCAGCCTGGGCGCTCGGCCTGGCGTTGCCCTTCAGCAAACTGGTTATGCTCGACATGCTGCTCACCGGTTCCAGTATTCTGCTCGAATTCGCCGCCCTGGTGGCGCTGCGCGTTCGCGAGCCGCAGCTCGCGCGGCCCTACCGCGTTCCCGGCGGGACGGCCGGAGCCATCTGCGTGTCGATTCCGCCGGTCGCCCTGATGGTGCTGACGGCGGTGCGCAATCACGTCGAGCCGGTGGGCCCCATCAACGCGCTCCAGTTCGGCGGCATCCTGATGGCGCTGGGCGTTGTAGCCTATTTCGTGGGAGGCCTTTTCCGAAAACCATGATCATCGCCGATCTTGCCGCCATCGCCGGGCGAACTTTCCCGGCGGGGCGCTACACGCAAAACCTGGTGGGCGGCGCCAGCCCGATTCAGGCCGCCGCCTTCTCGATGGGGCACGTCACGCTCGATCCCGATGGCGGCCAGGTGCCGTGGCACAACCAGGAGCAGGAGGAGATCTACTTCATTGTGAAGGGCGCCGGCGAGATGTGCCTCGGCGAGGAACGGATGGCGATCCACACGGGCCAGGTGGTCTACATTCCGCCGGGCGTGTTTCACCAGCTCACCAATACCAGCAGCTTGCCCATGCGCATGATCTATTGCTACGGGCCGGCCGGCGACGTGGCGCACTGGCGGCAGGAACTGGACGGCACCCTGCCGCGCGCCGGCGTGGAAGCCCCGCCGCTGCCGGCCGGCGCGTGGCCTCAATCCACCGCCAAGGGGCCGTCCGCATGAGCAACCGCACCCAGCACACGGTGGGCATCATCATGAACGGCGTCACCGGACGCATGGGGTTGAACCAGCATCTGCGCCGCTCCCTCTACGCCATCATGCAGCAGGGCGGGGTGATCCTCAACGAGCGCGAGAGCATCATGCCGCGCCCGCTGCTGGTGGGCCGCAACCCTGCCAAGTTGGAAGCCATCTCCGCGGAGTGCGGCGGTATGCCGTGGTCCACGGATCTGGCGACCGCGCTGGCCGACCCCGCTTATGCGATCTATTTCGACGCGCAAACCACCGACCGGCGGGCGGCTGCGGTGCGCCAGGCGATCGCCGCGGGCAAGCACATCTACTGCGAGAAGCCGGTGGCCGAGTCGCTCGATGCCGCGCTCGATCTTTACCGCCTCGCCGAACAGGCCGAGATCAAACACGGTGTGGTGCAGGATAAGCTGTGGCTGCCCGGCCTGCAAAAACTCGCGAACCTCAAGCGGCAGGGCTTCTTCGGCCGCATCCTTTCGGTGCGCGGCGAATTCGGTTACTGGGTGTTCGAAGGCGATACCGTGCCGGCGCAGCGGCCCTCCTGGAACTACCGCAAGGAAGACGGCGGCGGCATTGTCATGGATATGCTGTGCCACTGGCGCTATGTGCTCGACAATCTTTTTGGGCGCGTGGAAGCTGTCTCGTGCCTGGGCGCAACCCACATTCCGCGGCGCTGGAACGAAGCCGGCCAGCCCTATGCAGCCACCGCCGACGATGCCGCCTATGCGACCTTCGAACTGGCCGGCGGCATCGTCGCCCACTTCAATTCCTCCTGGTGCGTGCGGGTGCGGCGCGACGACCTGTTGACGCTGCAGGTGGATGGCACGCTTGGCAGCGCGGTCGCCGGCTTGCGCCATTGCTGGATTCAACCCTACGGAGCCACGCCGCGGCCGGTCTGGAACCCGGACATCGAGAGCCCGCTCGATTATTTCGAAGGCTGGCAGAAAGTGCCGGAGCAGGACGCTTTCGACAACGCCTTCAAGCGCCAATGGGAACTCTTCCTGCGCCACGTGGTGAAGGACGAGCCGTTTCCCTGGAGCCTGCTCGAAGGCGCCAAGGGCGTCCAACTTGCCGAGCTTGGTTTGGAATCCTGGCGCAAGCGGTCGTGGGTGAAGGTGCCAGAGCTCGCCGGCTAGGACCTGGCAGGAAAGGACCTCGCCATTCGGGCGTAGCACACGCACGAGGGCGTGCGCCACGTCGGCGCCAGAGTTCTTATTCAGCGATCAGCGCCCGTCCACCGGATTCCAACCGTCGCTGCCGCGCAGGAAAACTTCGGGACTGAACTCGCGCGCCGCGGCCGCGGTGAGCGGCTTCGCCCACTTCACGCGGCCGGCCGCGCTGCCGCCGGGACCATCGGAAGAATACTCCGCAAACCAGGCGGTCTGCTCGGCCGCTTCCTTGCCCCAGTTGTTCCAGCCCTCGGGCCGGACGTGCTCGCCCATCCAGCATTCCAGATACACCACGCGCGAGTAGTTGCGCCACGGGCGGCCCAGGAAGACGTCGCGCACGCCGGCATCGGCGGTCAGCCGGCAATGGGTGAACACGAAGCCCTGCGCGCCCTCGGGCATGGTACGGCTTTCGGCCGCCACGTAGCCCGCGCCGCGGCTGTGAATCTCGCAACGATCGAACACCGCCGCGGCGTTGCCGAAAACGAAATCGACGTGTCCGGCGATATAGCTGTTGACGTAATACTGGCGTCCGCTGGCGGCGTAGAGGGTGTCCTGCATTCCCAGAAACCGGCAATTGCGGAACACCGCGCGGTCGGAGTGCACCGAAATCGCCGCCGCCTGCGTGCCGGCGCCGTAAGAGTTTTCGAAGGTAATGTTTTGCGCCTCGAATTCATCCGCGTCGATGTCGACGGTGGCGCTGAAGAACGTGCCGCCCACGTCTTTGGCGCCCAGGCCGAAGGTGATGACGGTCGCCTGCGTATCGGAGCCGAGGAAGGCGACCCGTGGCCGGTCGCGCGGCACGCGCACGCGCTCGTGATAGACGCCGGGACGGATCTCGACGATCAGCCGCGCCGTGGTCGGGGCCAGCACCCGGTCGAAGCCGTGGTCCACCGCGTTTTGCACCGTGGGGTAATCGCCGCTGCCATCCTGTGCCACCACCACCCGGACCGGCGCCGGCTCCGCCGCCTCGAGACAAGCCAGGGCGGCCAAAATCAGAATGCAGCTCTTCATAGAGATCAGGCCTCGTCGGGGAGTAGCCATGCCACACGGCTGCCCCGGGGCAGCCGAAGAAAGCGCGCCAGCAATTGGGCGTTGGCAAGCTAAAGCATGCCCCACCTTATTATCGCAAGCCTCGCGAAATCTCTTGTAAGAACCACGCGCCAGCGGCGACTATCTGAAGTGTGGGATCGCCGAGCCAGGACGAACGGTATCACCGGGCGGCGGCCGAGTATGGCGGCGCGCTCGAACGGTTGGCCCGCGCCTACGAGTTCGATGCGGACCGCCGGCGCGACTTGCTGCAGGAGATCCACCTGGCTCTTTGGCGCAGTTTCGCCATGTTTGACGGCCGCTGCTCGGAGCGCACCTGGGTGTACCGCGTGGCCCACAATACGGCGGTGAGCTATGGAATCGGGCGGCGGCGCTCCGGCGACCGCAGCCTGGTCAGCCTGGAAGAAGTCGAGCTCACGCTCGGTGACCGCGACGGAGACGAAGCCGCCGCCCGCCGCCAGGTGCTGGCGCGATTGACGGAGCTGATTCAAAGTCTCAAACCGCTCGACCGCCAGGTGATTCTCTCTTACCTGGAAGGGATGGAGGCCGCTTCCATCGGCGAAATCACCGGTCTCGCAGCGGGCAACGTGGCCACCAAGATTCACCGCATCAAGACCGTGCTGGCCAAGCGTTTCTCTCAGGGGGCCAACCATGCCGAATGAACTTCCGCAGGACGAACTTCGCAAGGCCTGGCAAAACCAGCCAGTGGAGAAGATCGCGATGTCACTAGAAGAAATCCGGCGCAGAGCCGGCAAGTTTCAACGCCGCATCCGGTGGCGCAACGCGCGCGAATACGTGGCCTTCGCTATCGTGGTCGTCGTGTTCGGGTATTACTGCAAGTTGTTCCCCAGCCCGGTAATGCGCGCGGGCTCGGTGATGATTATCGCCGGTGCGCTGTATGCGGCGTACCAGCTTCACCGCCGCGCCTCGTCTGAGACTGCGCCCGCCGCCGGCGCCTTCGAACACTGCCTGGGCTTCCATCGCCGCGGGCTGGAACGCCAGCGCGACGCGCTCCGGAGCATCTGGAGCTGGTACCTGGGGCCGTTGATTCCGGGCCTGGCAGTCTTCATCGCGGGGACGGCGATCACGGCGCCCATCGGCCCGATTCGCTACCGTGTTCTTATGGCCGCCGTTTCGTTCGCTGTGGTCGGGGTTGCCTTTTGGCTGGTAGCCCAATTGAACCGGCGAGGCGCGCGCAAGCTCGAAGCGCAGATCGATCGACTGAAAGCACTGGAGCAATGAATATGATTCGCCGAATCGCTATAACGCTATTGTTAGTCGCCGCCGCGTGGGCTCAATCCCCCATCCCGCCGGATGCCGAGATCCACCGCATCCTGGTCCAACGCGTGGACGAGCGTCACAACGCGGTGGGAATGGTGGCTGCGGTCATCGAGCCGGCGGGTACCCGCATTGTCTCGTATGGCAAGCTCGCCAAGGACGATGCGCGGCCGCTCAACGGCGACACGGTCTTCGAAATCGGCTCCATCACCAAGGTATTCACCGCGCTGCTGCTGGCCGACATGGCGCAGCACGGCGAGGTGAAGCTGGACGACCCCATCTCCAAGTACCTGCCCGAAGGGGTGAAAGCGCCGCAGCGCAACGGCAAGGAAATCACGCTGTCCGAGCTTGCTACCCACACTTCCGGCCTGCCGCGGCTGCCCAACAACTTCTCGCCGAAGGATGCCGCCAACCCGTACGCGGAGTATTCGGCGGAAAAGCTCTACGCGTTCCTCTCAAGCTACCAACTGCCGCGCGATCCCGGCGAGAGATGGGAATACTCCAACCTGGCGCCCGGCCTGCTGGGCCATCTTCTTTCGCTGCGCGCGGGTAAGGATTACGAGACGCTGGTGGTCTCCCGCATCGCCGCGCCGCTCGGCATGGCCAGCACGCGCATCACGCTCACGCCCGAAATGAAGGAGCGCATGGCGGCGGGTTACAATGCCGCGCTGCAGCCGACGCGCCTCTGGGATTTCCAGGCGCTCGCGGGCTGCGGCGCGCTGCGCTCCACCGCCAACGACCTCATCGCGTTTTTGGCCGCCAACCTGGGTTACAAGAAATCGCCGCTCCAGCCGGCCATGGCGGCGATGCTGGAAGTTCGTCTTCCCACTGGCCAGCCCAATCTCCAACAGGCGCTCGGCTGGCATGTTCTGCAACGTAAAGACCGCGATCTGATCTGGAAGGATGGCGGCACTTTCGGCTTCGGCAGTTTCATCGGGTTCGACATCAAGGCCAAAGTGGGGGTGGTGGTGCTCGCCAATTCGTTCTCCCTGGCGACCGGCGGCGTCGACGATATCGGGCTGCACCTGCTCGATACTGCCTTGCCCCTCGCCGGCGCGCCGGTCAAGGAGCGCACCGCAATCCCGGTCGATCCCAAAATCCTGGAGGGTTACGTGGGCCGGTATCAGCTCACTCCCACGTTCAGCATCACCATCACCCGCGACGAAGACCGGCTCTTCGCGCAAGCCACCGCCCAGCCGAAATTCCAGATCTTCGCCGAAAGCGAAAAGGAGTTCTTCCTCAAGGTGGTGGAGGCGCAGATCACCTTCAAGACCGATGCGCAAGGCCGCGCCACCGAACTCATCCTGCATCAAGGCGGCATGGACCAGCGGGCGGCGCGCGTGGAATAGATCCTCGAGCGGCTACTTTCCGCCGCCTTGCGACCAGGGCGGCACAACCCCGTTCATGCGTGCATACGCCACCAGTTGCCCCATATGCTCGTTGGCGTGGACGATGATCCGGAGGTATATGCCTTCCACGGTGCCTTCCCGGTCGCTAATCTTGACTTTGCGCTGGAAGTCGGCCGGCGTCAAACCCACGCGAGCGCTCTTGACGGCATCGAGCGAGCGCTTCAGCCAGGCGATGACTTCCGGTTTCGCGGTTACCGTCTTTTCCAGGTTCGCCGACGTCATTTCGGCTGGCATTTTGGGACCCGTGTAACTTAGCAGACCGAAGTTCGCTGTCGCAATGTGCATGAAGACCTCGCTGGAGGATCGCACGCCAGGCGCGGGCCGCCAAGCGAACTTATCCGCCGGAAAAGCTTCCGCGAGCGCGACGAGCTGCCGGGAAACGTGGATCCACTCACCGTCGTAGCCCTGCCAAAGTCCTTCCAGCGGATCTGTTTGCGCGCGCAACGTCATCGCGCCGAGAACCATGGCAAGCAGTAGCGTCTTCATAATCTCTCCTTTTCGTCCAGTCTCAGCCGTGGAGAAACGCGCAGCCTCCAACAGCCGGGCTCTCTGGAGATTATCACGGCCAGAGCCGGCAAGGCTGGCCGACGCCGCCGCGAGCCGCGTCAATAGCTCAAAAGGGCTATCCCAAGTACCCTCCCCGGAGGCTTCCCGGCAGCGCGAAATCATTTAAAATAATAGGTATATCGCCCAACTTTGGCGCCGTAGTGCGCCGCGCTCTGGAAGCCTGACTCCGCATGTGGATCGTAAGACTCGCTCTTAGACGCCCGTATACCTTCGTCGTGATGTCGATCCTCATCGCCATCCTGGGCGTGTCCGCCATCGTCACCATGCCGGTGGATATTTTCCCCTACATCGACATGCCGGTGGTCAGCATTGTGTGGAGCTATACCGGCCTCGCTCCCGAGGAAATGGAAAAGCGCATCGTGACGATCTTCGAGCGCTCCATGACCACCAGCGTCAATGACATCGAGCACATCGAATCGCAATCCTACTCGGGTGTTTCCGTCACGCGCGTATATTTCCAGCCCAACGCCAAGGTGGAAGTGGCGCTTTCGCAGGTGACGGCGATTGCGCAAACCCTGCTGCGCATCTTTCCGCCCGGCACCATGCCGCCCAATATTCTCAAGTACGATGCTTCGAGCGTTCCCATCCTGCAACTGGGGCTGGAGAGCAAGACCCTCAGCGAGCAGGAACTGTTCGACCTGGGGCAGAACTTCATTCGCACCCAGCTTGCCACCATTCCGGGCGCCGCCGTGCCGCTGCCTTTCGGCGGCAAGTTTCGCCAGGTGATGGTGGACCTGATTCCCGAGCAGATGTTCGCCAAGAACCTGTCGCCTACCGACGTGTCCAACGCGTTGGCCAATCAAAACCTGATCCTGCCGGCGGGCACTATCAAGATCGGCGACCGGGACTACCAGGTCAAGCTCAACTCCAGCCCGCGCATCCTGAACGAGATGAACGCACTGCCGCTGAAGGTGGTGAATGGCGCCACTGTCAGGCTGGGCGACGTGGCGCAAGTGCGCGACGGCTACGCCGTGCAGACCAGCATCGTGCGCACCAACGGCACGCGCGGGGCGCTGCTCACCGTGATGCGCAATGGGAAGGCTTCCACGCTGGCGGTGGTGAACAACGTCAAGCGGGCGCTGCCGAAGATCCTGGCCGGGCTGCCCACGGCGCTCCAGGTGCGGCAGTTGTTCGACCAGTCGCTGTTCGTGCGCGCCGCCATCAACGGCGTGGTGCGCGAAGCGGTCACCGCGGCGTTCCTCACCGGCCTGATGATCCTGGTGTTTCTGGGAAGCTGGCGCAGCACGGTGATCGTCTGTATTTCGATTCCGCTTTCCATCCTGGTCTCGCTGATCGTGCTCAACGCGCTCGGCCAGACCATCAACGTGATGACGCTGGGCGGCATGGCGCTGGCGGTGGGGATCCTGGTGGACGACGCCACGGTGGAAATCGAAAACACCCATCGCAACATGGCCATGAAGAAGCCGCTGGTGCGCGCCGTGCTCGATGGCGCACAGCAGATCGCCGCGCCGGCCTTCGTTTCCACGCTTTCTATTTGCATCGTTTTCGTGCCCGTGCTGCTGCTCACCGGCGCGGCCAAGTACCTGTTCACCCCGCTTGCCATGGCGGTGGTCTTCGCCATGCTGGCCTCCTACCTGCTTTCCCGCACCCTGATTCCGAACATGGTGCATTACATGCTCCGGCCGGAACTCAAACTCTACGCGCAGGGATCGCACGGCGAAACCGCCGGCGGCACCGGCCCCATCTGGAAGACGCACTACGTGTTCAACCGCCGTTTTGAGCGAATGCGCGGTTCCTACACGGCGCTGCTCGATTGGTGCCTGGCGCATCGCGCCCCGGTGCTGGCGGGCTTCGCCATCTTCATCGCCGCCTCGTTGCTGCTGGCGCCGCTGATCGGCCGCGATTTCTTCCCGACCGTGGACTCGGGGCAAATGCGGCTGCATGCCCGCGCTCCCTCCGGAACGCGCATCGAAAGAACCGAGGCCATCTTCGCCGCCATCGAACGCGAGATCCGCCAGGAGATCCCGGCGCGCGAGATGGGCAGCATCATCGATAACATCGGCGTCCCGACCGGCGGCTTCAATTTGGCCTTCGGCGACAATCCCACCCTCGGCGTGGCGGACGGCGACATCCTGATTTCACTCAAGCCGGAAGACCACGGCCCCACCGAGGAATACGTGGGCCGCCTGCGCCGGCGCCTGCACGACAAGTTCCCCGACATGGTGTTCTTCTTCGAAGCCGCCAACATCACTAACCAGATTTTGAATTTCGGGCTGCCCGCGCCGATCGACGTGCAGGTGGTGGGACGCAACGCCCCGGCCAACTACAAGATCGCGCAGGACCTGGCAACCGCCATCGCCCGCATACCCGGCGTGGCGGACCCGCACATTCACCAGGTGGTGGATTGGCCCGAAATCGATATCAACGTGGACCGCGATAAGGCCGGCCTGGTGGGACTCACCCAGCGCGACGTCAGTAACAGCATGCTTATCTCGCTGGCTTCCAGCAGCCAGATCGCGCCCACCCAGTGGCTCGACTGGCGCAACGGGGTGAGTTACTCCGTCTCCGTGCAGACGCCGCAGTACCGCCTGAACAGTATGTCGGCGCTGATGAGCACCCCCATCGCGCCGCTGGCCGCCAACTTCAACTTCAACACGCCCGACTCCATGGCCGGCACCGCCAACGGGAACAACTCGGCCACCGGCTCCGGTCCCAGCCAGAATTCCACCGCCTACGGAAACCCCGGCGCCGGCGCCGGTGGCCCGCAACTGCTCTCCAACCTGGCCCGCGTGACGCGCGGCGTGGCGCCCGAAATCGTCAACCATTACAATGTGACTCCGGTGTTCGATATTTACGCCAACGTCTACCGCCAGGACCTGGGCTCGGTGGGATCGGCCGTGGACCGGATTGTCGACAAGGCCTCCGCCCACCTGCCGCGCGGCGCCAGCATCGACGTGCGCGGCCAGTATTCGATGATGCAAAGCTCGTTCTACCGCCTCGGGCTGGGCATGGCGTTCGCCGTGGTGCTGGTGTACCTGCTGATGGCGATCAACTTCCAGTCGTGGATGGACCCGTTCATCATTCTGATGGCGCTGCCCGGCGCGCTGGCCGGAATTGTCTGGATCCTGTTTCTCACTCAGACCACTTTCAGCGTGCCCTCGCTGATGGGGTCCATCATGTGCATCGGCGTGGCCACGTCCAACAGCATTTTGATGGTGGTGTTCGCCAACGATCAGCGCGAGGAAGGCATGGACGCCCGTGCCTCCGCGCTCGCCGCCGGCCACACGCGCATCCGCCCCGTGATCATGACGGCGGCAGCCATGATCATCGGCATGCTGCCGATGGCGCTAGGCATGGGCGAAGGCGGCGAGCAGAACGCGCCCCTCGGCCGCGCCGTGATCGGCGGCCTCATCCTGGCTACCATCACCACGCTTTTCGTGGTTCCATTAATGTACAGCCTGTTGAGGACCAAGCCGCCGGTGGATCATGCGCGCCGCATCGTCGAGGAAGAGCATGAATACCTGCAGGACCAGGTGATGCTCCGCGAGAGTGCCGAATGAACCAACTCAATACCAGCGAAGAGCAGTTGCGCGCCCAAATCGAAGACCTCAAGCGCCAGTTGGAACAACAGAAACAACAACTGGCGGAGGGGCGCGGCGGGGCTGCCGGACCTTCCGGACGGACGCTGGCGGTTGTCGCGCTCCTGTTGGTGGCTCTGGCGGTGGCCGGATATTTCCTCGGCTATGCGCCGCGCCAGCACCGCGAACAGGTGCTGGCGGCCGAATCGCGCGCTTCATCCCACAGTTTGCTCGAGGTCAACGTGGCGGAGGTCAAGCGATCCGGCTCCGAGACCAACCTGGTGTTGCCCGGCAGCATCGAGGCCGTCACCGAAGCTCCCGTACTGGCGCGCGCCTCCGGCTACATCCGCAAACGTCTGGTCGATATCGGCGACCGCGTCGCCGCCGGCCAGGTGCTGGCGGAAATCGAGGCGCCGGAAATCGATCAACAGATCGTCCAGGCCAAGGCACAGGACGATCAGGCCGCTTCCGCCATCCAGCAGGCGCAGGCCAACCTGGTGCAGGGCCAGGCCAACCTGCAACTGGCCGAAGTCACTAAGAACCGCTGGCAAAAGCTGTTCGATAAGGGCGTGGTCTCGCGCCAGGAAAACGACACGTACCGGGCCCAATGGGCCGCCCAGCAAGCCAACGTGGATGCGCTCGAAAAAGCGATTGCCGCCGCGCGCAGCAATCTCGGCGCGGCCCAGGCCAATCTGGCGCGGCTGAATGATGTGCAAAGCTACCAGACCGTGCGCGCCCCGTTTGCCGGCGTGATTACGGTGCGCAACGTGGATACAGGCGTGCTTGTCACCGAGGGCGCCACTCTGCTTTACCGCATCGCCCAGACCGGCCGCCTGCGCACTTATTTGAACGTGCCGCAATCCGACGCCGATTCCGTACGCCCCGGCCAGAAGGCCACGCTGGTGATTCCGGATCTCGCCGGCAGGAAATTCCCCGGCGTGGTCACCCGCACCGCCAATGCGCTCGACCCTTCCAGCCGCACGCTGCTGGTCGAGGTGCAGGTTAACTCTGACGGCGTGCTGCTTCCCGGAATGTACGCCCAGGTGGACCTCTCCGTCCCCCGCAAAGAGCCGCCGCTGGCGATTCCCGGCGATACGCTGGTGGTGCGCGACAACGTCACGCAAGTGGCCGTAGTCTCGGGCGATGGCACGGTTCACTTTCAACGCATTCAATTGGGGCGCGATCTTGGCGATCGCCTGGAAGTGCTTTCCGGCCTCCAACCGGGCCAGTTGCTGGCCGTCAATCCCAGCGATTCCGTTCGCGAAGGCGTGAAGGTGAAACCGCTGCGTGTCGAGAAAGCTCCGTAGGGGCCGGGCATGCCTTGCGAGCGATCGGATCTCCGATGATGTCGAAACCAATTCTCGGCCTTTCACTCTCCATCCTGATGTGCGGCGGTCTCGGCGTCGGCGCGCCGCAGCCTCCCGCGCAGGATACCCCGCCCGCCCCGCAACTGCCCGGCGTCGGGCGCCCGGTGCGTTTCGACGACTCCCAGCGCCTCCACGACCTGGTCCGCGCCGGCGGCTTGTATCTGGGGCTCCAGGATGCGCTGGCGCTGGCCATCGAAAACAATCTGGACGTGGAGCTCGAACGCTTCTCGATCCCGCAGGGCGATGCCGAACTGCGGCGCGCCCAGGGCGGCGGCGCCAACCGCGGCATCACTTACACGCTGCAGGAAGCGCCGATAGGCGTGGGCGGTCCGCTCAGCCCGCTGGTGGTCGCGCCGGCTACCGGCAGCGGCCCCAGCGGTACTTCGGTTCCCACCAACGCGCTCGAGCTCGGCGTGCTCGGCGAGCCGGTGGATAACTACTCCATGCAGGGCGGCGTGGCGCAGTCCTCCGGCACTCCGGTCCCGACTTACGATCCTTCCGTGTTCGGCCAGTTGAACTGGTTGCATCAATCCACGCTCGAAACCAACCCCGGAGCTTACGGAACCAGCAACCTGGTGCAACAGGGGTTCATCGCCAACACGGGCATCCAGCAGGGGTTTTCCACCGGCGCGCAGGCGGCGTTCAATTTCGACAATCTCCACCAATCGTCGAACGCGGCCAACAACGCCTACAATCCCATCAGCGGCGCCAGCCTCGGTTTCACCGTCACCCAGCCGCTGCTGCGCGGCTTCGGCCGCGGCCTCAACCGCCGCTTCATCCGCATCGCCGGCAACGAGCGCAAGATCACCAGCCTGCTCTTCCAACAGCAGCTCATTCTCACCGTCTACGGGGTGATCCGGCTGTACACGGACTTCGTCGCGTTGTATGAGGACGTCAACGTGAAGGAAGAGACGCTGCGCTCGGCCAGTAAGCTGCTGGCCGATACCCAGGTGCAGGTGGAAGAAGGCACGCTGGCGCCGGTGGAGCTGACCCGCGCCAAGGCGCAGGTGTTCTCCACCGAACAGGACCTGATCAACTCTCGCGGCCTGCTCGAAGAACAGGAAGCCATCCTGAAAAGCGTGCTGACGCGCAATGCCGGCGCCACCCTGCGCGGCATCCGCATCGTCCCCACCGATACGCTCGCCATACCGGATAAGGATGAGGTGCGGCCGCTGCAGGACCAGGTGGCCGAAGCCGTCGCCCGCCGCCCCGATCTGGGGCAGGCGCGGCTGCAAGTCGAGAACTCGGTGATCGGCCTCGAAGGCGCCCGCAACGCCACCAAGCCCGAAGTCGATATAGTCGGGACCATGCAGAATAACGGCCTCGCCGGCGCGTCCACCGGCTATCTCGCCGGCGCGAGCCTGCCGCTGATTGGCGGTTACGGCAGCGCGCTCGGTCAGGCGCTGGCGCGCGATTACCCGACTTATGGCATCGGTTTGCAAGTTACTCTGCCCATCCATAACCGCATCGCCGAGGCCGACCTGGCGCGCGATGAGTTACAGGTCAAGCAGTCCCAGATTCGAGTGCAGCAGTTACAGAACCAGGCCAGCCTGGAAGTAGAAGACGCGCTGATCGCCATGCGCCGCGCGCGCGCATCTTTTGAAGCCGCCGTGCAGGCGCGTAAGTTCCAGCAGGAATCGCTCGAGGCCGAGCAGACCCGCTTCGAGGTCGGCGCTTCCACCGCCTTTTTCGTCATCCAGTACGAAAGCCTGCTGGCGCAGGCGCGCTCCACCGAGGTCGCCGCCAAGAGCTCTTACGTCAAGGCCCGCGCCGCCCTGGATCGCGCCACCGGCTTCATTCTCGAAGCCCACAACATTTCCATCGAAGCCGCTCTCAAAGGGCAGGCCCGGTAGGATCGCATCGGCTGGCAAAGCGCCGGCGGCAAAGACCGCCGGCGCTACAAAGGAGCGC
>JBAVIH010000405.1:0-4082 GCA_049686695.1 Bryobacteraceae bacterium
TCCGCAGGTCGTCCTTGCGGTCGTCCCACGCGGTCACCCAGCGTCCGCGCTCGAGCAGCGCCACGCGCAGGCCGGCGCACGCAAGTTCCTTGGCGATCACGCCGCCGCCGGCGCCCGCGCCAATTACCACCGCATCCACCGGAGCAAGCGCCACGAGTTTATGTCCCCTTCCCCTGGCGCAGATCGTACAGGATGCGCCCGCGCACCGGCGAGGCCGGCACGCGCAGCATCCGCCAGCTCGCGTAGTCGCGGTTGCCGCCGTGCCGCGGGCTGCCGTAGAAACCCTGCATGGTGTGGGCCAGCACCATCTCGAAGAACGGCCGCGCGTCTCTTTCGATGGCGTTCACCACCGCCAGCCGCCGGCCGCCGTCCAGTTCGTTGAGCGGCTTGCCGAACATCTTGCGGCTCAGGGTGGCGGCGCGCGCCAGGCCTTCGCGATAAGCGCGGCGGTAGCGGGCGTAGGGGCCGGCCAGTTGGCGGTCGAGGAACACCACCGCGCCGGTCGCCGCCGCGCCGGGGTCCCGGTCGGCCGGAATCAATTGATCGCAGATCGCGTCCAGCGTCCGCGCCTCCTCGCCCGTCAGCGCCAGCCGCGCGCCCGCATCCCGGCGGCAGCCGGCGGTGCCCAGCACGGCTCCGGCGAGAAACGAACGGCGGGACGGTTTCCGCATACCACTGCTCCTGTATCCGACTCAGCCGGAATAGTACCACGCTTCGCGCCGCGCAGCTTGCCACCGCGGGGCACACCTTGCCGGGGCAATTTAAAGCATGCCCTGCCGACTCGTACACGGCGGTTGTGGGCCATGCCTTAGCGTGCCCGTCCATTTGCCCCGCCACACCCACCTTGGCGGACCGCCGGCTTCGAGCGGCTATAATCACGATTGAATGCTGCTGCTGCTGGTGGTGGAGAACTACGCCGTGGTGGAGCGTCTGCGCGTCCGTTTTCACCCGGGGCTGAACCTGTTGACCGGGGAAACCGGCAGCGGCAAATCGATCGTGGTGGATGCTCTGGCTCTGCTGCTGGGCGCCCGCGCATCCGCCGACATGATCCGCACGGGCGAGCCGCAGGCGCGGGTCGCCGGCATTTTCGACGTGCGGGAGAACGGCGCGGTGCGCAAAATCCTCGAGCCGGCCGGCCTGGAGACGGAAGACGGCGAATTGCTCATCGAGCGCGAAATTCTGGCCAGCGGAAAGTCGCGCGCCTTCGTCGGCAGCCGGCCGGTGGCCGCCGCTTTGCTGCGCGAATTGGCTCCGTGCCTGGCCGATATCCACGGACAACACGAGCAGCAACTTCTGTTTTCGGCGGATGCGCAGCGCGACCTGCTGGACGCCTTCGCCGGGAACGCGGAATTGGTGGTGCAGGCGGCCGAACGGTACCGCGGATGGCGCGCGGCGGCGGCTGGCCTCGAGCGACTGGAAAGCTCGGAGCAGGAGAAGCTGCGGGCGCTCGATCTGTGGACTTTCCAGCGGCGGGAAATCGAAGGCGCCACCATCCAGCCGGAAGAGGACGCGGCCCTCGAGCGGGAGCGGCGGGTTTTGCAGAACGTGCAGCGCCTGGAAGAAGCTGCGGCGACGGCGTACGCCTCGCTATACGACAGCCCGGAATCGGCGCTGTCGCTGGCGCGGCAGGCTGCCCGGCGGGTTGACGAGTTGTGCCGCATCGACCCTTCGCTCGAAGGCCTGCGCGAGCACCTGAAAGCCGCCGATCTGAGCTTGCAGGAAGCCGCCTATGGGCTGCGCGACTACCTGTCGAAGCTGGAGGCGAATCCGCAACGGTTGGAAGAAGTGGAAACGCGGCTGGCCGCGCTGGACCGGTTGAAGCGCAAGTACGGCGCAACGCTGGCGGCCGTGCTCGAGTTTCTGGAAGAGGTTCGCCGGCAGATCGCCGCCGTCGAAAACGCGGGCGAACGGATGGAAGAGCTGCGGCGGGAACAGGCGCGGCTGGCCGCGGAATTCGCCAGGCTGGCGGCCGAGCTGACCGGGCGGCGCACCGCCGCCGCGCGCAAGATCGAGAAACGCGTGGCGGCGGAACTGGCGCCGCTGGGCATGGAGCGCGCCGTGTTTCGCGTGCAACTTGCCGCCGAGGCCTGGAGCGAGCGCGGCGCCGACGCCATCGAGTTCCTGGTTTCGGCCAACCCGGGCGAGGAGCCGCGGCCGCTCGAAAAAGTGGCCTCCGGCGGCGAGATCTCCCGCATCGCCCTGGCGCTGAAAACCTGCCTGGCGGCGGCACGCCGCGCGGGCGAGGCCGGTGCGCAGCGCACGCTGGTGTTCGATGAAGTGGATGCCGGCGTGGGCGGCGGCGCCGCGGAAGGCATCGGCCGCCGGCTGAAGCGGCTGGCGGGCGAGTCCCAGGTGCTGTGCGTGACGCACCTGCCGCAAATCGCTTCCTTCGCCGATCATCATTACCGGGTCGATAAACAGGAGGTCCGCGGCCGCACCGTGGCCACGGTCGAGGAACTCGATGCGGCCGGCCGCACCCGCGAAATCGGCCGCATGCTGTCCGGCCAGACGCTCACCCCCGAAGCCCTCAAGCAAGCCGCGCAACTCATCAAGCTGAGCGCGGAGTGAGAGAGCGGTTGCTGCCGTAGCGCGGCCTGTCAAGGCTAATGCCATAATACTTTTTCAACGCGAACCCGCCCGGCCGGTCGTGTCTACAATCCCATGCGGCGCTTCAGCTCGAGGAAGCGGGGTTCCGCGCGCAGGCCGGCCAGCATGGGATCGACTGCCATGAAGTCGAGATCGACGCTGCCCTGCCGGAAAGCCAGCTCGAGCGCGTCCAACGCGCGCTGCCGGTCGCCCAGTCCCGCGTAGACGAAAGCGCTGTGTACGCCGAGTCCCTGCATGCCTTCCAGCTCCTCGATAATAGCCAGCGCCTGGGCCGTACGCCCCGCCCGCGCCAGCGTGTATCCCATGCGCCCGAGGATCCATGGCTGCCGGCCGTACTTTTGCGTGGCCAGGTCGAACTCGGCCAGCGCCTGCGGGAAGTTTCCTTCCATCGCCAGCCCGCGGCCGATGGCCACGTGGGCGCTCGAGTAAGCGGGGTCGGCGGCGAGCGCCTGCCGCGCGGCCGTCACCGATTCGCCGTAGCTGCCGCCGCAATACAACGCAATCGCCAGGTAGTTGGTGGCGGCAAAGGAAAGCGGGTCCAGCACGCGCGCGCGCTCCGCGTGCGCAATCGCTTCGCGGAATCGTCCGCGCGTGGTCAGTCCCATCGAGTATTGCAGATGGCCGCGGGCGTCGCTCGGGTTCAACTCGAGCGCCTTTTCGAAACCGCGCTCGGCGGCTGCCCAGTCGTGGTCGAACGCGAACGCGATCATGGCCAGCGACGCGTAGGCTTCCGAGGACGCCGGGTCGAGCTCGATTGCCCGCGCCCCCTCGCGCCGCGCCTTCTTCAGCGGTTCGTCGCGCGGGCTAATCGAACCGTGGTAGAGCGCCATCGTGTACGCCGTGGCCAGCGCGGCGTGCGCCGGCGCGTACTGCGGATCGGCCGCCACCGCCTGTTCCAGGAGCGGAATGCTGCCGGCCTGCGCGTCGATCGGCTTGCTCAACAGAATCCTTCCCCGCCAGTAGGCTTCCTGCGCGGCGGGCAAGGGCGGGCGGATCGGCGCCGCCGCGGCCCCGGCTTCGCGCCCGCCGGGCGTCTTTCCCAACGCCTGGCGAACCCCCACCGCAATCCGCTCCTCGAATAGCGCCACTTCGTCGGCCGGGCCTTCCCAGCGATCCGACCACAGGGCGAATCCGCTGGCCGAGTTGACCAGTTGCGCGGTGACCGTCAGACGGTCCCGCGTCCCGCGGATGCTCCCTTCGACGAGGACGCGCGCGCCCAGTTCGCGGCCGATCTCGCGTGCGCCCAAATTCTTCCCGCGAAACTGGAACGCCGAGTCGCGCGCTACCACCCGGAGGTCCGGCCAGCGCGCCAGCGCCGTCATCAGGTCCTCCGCCACACCCTCGGCCAGGTAGTCGCTTTCGGGCGCGGCGTCGTGGGATGCGAACGGCAGCACGGCCACCGTTGCCGGCGAATTCCGCGCCAGCCAGCCGTATGTCCCCAGCCCGAGCGCGGCGGCGATGGCCAACCCTATCGC
>JBAVIH010000406.1:0-2953 GCA_049686695.1 Bryobacteraceae bacterium
ACTTTGACGACACCGAGAAGGTTGTGCAGGCGCATAGACATTTCAGCGTCAAGAGGCGATTTACTCTCGGCAAGCGTGCCGTCCAGATCGAACACAATCAGTTTCTTCACTCTGCCACCGGTAACCCAATTTCCAGCAGACTCACTTCGCCCCGCGGCTGAAAAGTATACGCTCCGACCAGCGCGGGCAAGAGACACACATCGCCTCTTGCGACGGCATAAGTGGCGCCGCCGTGCTCGACCTGCCCCGCGCCCTCAATGCAGACCACCACACTTGGCACATCCGAGGCGCCGACAGTAAACGGCGATTGTCCGCGCAGGCGCCACAACCAAAACTGCTCACAGCGAAAGAGTCGCTCGCGTTCCACAGGCGACGTCGCCTCTGCCACCGGTGTCACCAGGCCGCCCGCACACTCACCAAAGTTAATACAGGCGAGCGCCTGATCGACCTGGAGTGCTCGCCGTCGGCCTGTCTTGGCGTCGACGTGGTTCCAGTCATACAAGCGGAACGTCACGTCGCTGTTCTGCTGAACCTCGAACACCACGATGTCACCGCCCAGAGCGTGAACCGTCCCAGCCGGCAGGAAGACACTGTCGCCGGGCTTCGGAGTAATGCATATAAGTTGGTCCGCCACCGCCGCGTTAGTGAGCGCCCGCCGCAGATCGGCTGCCGTGGTTCCTGGCTTGAGACCCGCGTAAATGCGGCTTTCTGGACCGGCCTTCAGCACGACCCAAGCTTCGGTCTTCCCGGTCTCGCCCGGTGGCAGCAGGTCCTTATCCGCGTCCGACGGATGCACTTGGACCGAGAGCATTTCCTGTGCATCGAGGAGTTTTAGGAGAAGCGGGAATCGGCGAAATCGCCCAGCCAGCTTTCCCATCATCTGTTCTGGAAACTGCGACAGCAGTTGAGAGATGGTTTGCCCTTTTAGCCGCCCATCGGCGACACGGCTCGGATGGTCATCGCGGTCGCTGAGCACCCACGCTTCGCCGATAGGGCCATCGCCAGGTAGCGGCGCCATGAGCAGATCGGCTAGGCGCCGGCCGCCCCAGAGCCGATACTGATAGATCGGTTCGAATCGCAGGGGATACAGAGGTGTTTGGCTCATTGGCATCGCTATTTCAATGCGGAGCGTGACTGCGATTGCCGCGCCTCGCGTTGGGCGAAGAACGATAAGTTATTGCTCGTGACATAGATCGTGATGGCCGCGAACATAAAGAACAGGCCGACCCAGACACGCCAATCATGATGCGCACGTTTCCAGTAAGGATCCGGTTCATGATGAATGCTGTCGCGTGCCGGCGTGCCGTGCTGGTGAGAACTGCGCTTACCCTCATTCATCGGCGCGGAACCCCGATTGTCCCCAGGGGTGCATCTCCTTCCATCGCGGCATTGTATTCGCCCCGGCGCGCAGCCCGGTTGCAGTTGGCTCGATGATACAGAGCTCGCTGGGCCGCTAACGCGTTGGCATCATCGCCTAGCCAAATCTCCAGAGCCGGTTGCTGGATGGCACGCGCAAACGAAAACGCCAGCGCCCAAGGCAGCCGGGACTTGAATCTGACATTCATCGCATTCAAACGGGCCGAAGCCAGCTCAGCCGACTGGCCACCCGACAGGAATGCAATCCCCGGTACGGCAGCGGGGACGGATCGCAACAGACACCTCAACGTGGCATCGGCAACTTCGTCCACCGGTTCCTGGTTAGGGCAGGCCAATCCTGGAAGCACCATATTGGGCTTCAGAATCATACCCTCCAACCTCACCCCCTGTATGTAAAGCTGGTGGAAAACCGTGCGCAGAACCTCCTCCGTCACTTCGTCGCAGCGCCCCAGCGTATGCTCGCCGTCCATGAGCACTTCCGGCTCGACGATGGGGACCAGTTCGGCTTCCTGGCACAACGCGGCATAGCGAGCCAAGGCCTGTGCGTTGGCCTCGATGGAAGCCCGGCTGGGTATGCCATCGCCTATGGCAATCACGGCGCGCCACTTGGCAAAACGGGCGCCGATTCGAGAGTATTCAGCCAGGCGGTCGCGTAATCCGTCCAGACCTTCGGTGATTTTCTCGCCAGGGTGGCCTGCCATGTCCTTTGCGCCGGCGTCGACTTTTATACCGGGAATGATTCCCGCATCGGTAATGGCCTTAACAAAGGGAGTGCCATCTTTCTTATGTTGGCGGATCGTCTCGTCATAAAGGATCGCGCCACTAATGGACTTCCCCAGACCGGGCGTGTTGACAATCATCTCCCGGTAGGCGCGCCGCGTCTCTTCGGTCTGGGGAATCCCCAGCTTTGCAAACCGTTTGTTGCAGGTTGGATTACTTTCATCCATTGCCAGCAGGCCCTTATCGCCGGCGACTAACGCCGTCGCGGTATCTCTAAGCTGTTGCCCATTCATTTGGGGTTGCTCCATTTCCAGTTCCGAATCTCAGGCATGTCCTGGCCGTTCTTGTCGATATACTGTTTGTGCTCGATCAGCTTGTCCTTGAGCTGCTGTTTCAGGTAGATGCCCTTGTCTCCTGTCTGCGGCAGGCGGTCGATCGTGTCCATTACGAGATGGAAGCGGTCCAACTCGTTCAGGACCGTCATGTCGAAGGGCGTTGTGACGGTGCCCTCCTCCTTGTAGCCGCGAACGTGGATGTTGTCGTGGTTGGTCCGCCGGTAGGTCAGCCGGTGGATCAACCACGGGTAGGCGTGGAAGGCGAAGATGACCGGCTTATCTTTGGTGAAGAGTTCGTCAAAATCGATGTCGCTCAACCCATGAGGGTGCTCGGTTTGCGGCTGCAGCTTCATCAGGTCGACGACGTTGACCACGCGGATTCTGAGGGCGGGAAGATGCTCCCGCAGGATGGAGACGGCGGCGAGAGTCTCCAGGGTGGGTACGTCGCCGCAGCATGCCATCACCACGTCGGGTGAGGGTGTAAATTAAACTGTGTAAACGGCCATCGGATAGAGCAGACT
>JBAVIH010000407.1:0-2657 GCA_049686695.1 Bryobacteraceae bacterium
TCAGACGGTTTCTGAGAATGCGGTCGGTGGCTTCGGTAATGACGTGACGGCCGCTCTCTTCCTTGTGAACGCAGACCGGCTTGCCCGCCCGAACGAAGATGGACGGCGGATCGTTGAATGCCCGCAAAGCCGTGAGGCTATCGCGCGTTACGTCGCGTAGCTGGCGGTCGTTTGCCTGTATGTTGGGCAGATCCGAATGACGGCGGCGGCCACCATCAGCGCCTCCGTCCTTTCCCCGCTTGGAACGTTTAGGGATGCCCAGCACCACGGGGCTGGCGATCTTTCCACGGTGGTTGCATTCGGCGCAGTAGCGGCCGCATCCCAGGTCGCCGCCGATGAACGCACAGGTAGCCGGTCCCGCCGCACCCATCGCCTGCTTCAACTTCTCGGTGGTTTCGGCCTCGGTGTACTTCGGATACGGGCGGCTGAGTTCGTGGGCGAGATGGACTCCATCTTTGCAGCGGCCAACGATGGACAGCATCCTGTACCACTCCGGCTCGGGAAGAGAAGCTGCATCGTCTTTGCAGTGGCGAATCCACGGGCATCCGGCGAGCACCCGCAGGAACTCGGCCGTAGGCTGCTCAGGCGCCGGGCCCTGCACGTGCGCCTTCAATTCCGGATCGGCTTCAACGTTGAGGAAGTCTTCAAAGTCCGACGGGTTGTAACGGCGGCCATCACCGATGACTTCGTACCGGACCAGGACGGGCTCGGCCTGCTTCCTGTTGTACGTGCCTGGCAGTCGAAGCAGGCGGCACAGATCGGCGGTGCCGTCCATGGCCCACCCGCGGTCCAGTGCGAGGTGTTGCAGATGTTTCTGAAAAGCCTTCGAGAGCGCCTTGGCCTTCTTCCGTTCTTTGTCGGAATCGAGATCCCAACATTCCTTGAATAACCAGTAGGGCTGAATGCCGCCGCCGGTGTAGACGATCACGGTGGGCTTAAAGGGGACCGCCTGCACTATGCCCATGGCGTCCTCTATGGTGGGCGGAAGGGCCAGGGCAACGTGGTTGGGGCCGGCCACGTCGATATCGGCCCAGAATCCGGGCAGTGAGATCACGCCCACTTCTTTGCCTCGGCCTTTCTCCGGGCGCGCCCCTTGCAGGCCGACCGCGGTGTACACGTTGACGTGGTCGCGGAGTTGCATGGCGGTGAACGCGGCGTCGGAGTGCCAGCCGGGCCGGTCCAGGTGCGCGAAGTGCGACACGTTGCTCGGCTTGCAGAAGATGGCGAGGACGCCGCGTTCCTGGCCGTTAAATACGCTGCGGAGGAAACCGCTGGCGGTGCGGAAATCCGGATGGGCGGCGATGTCGATGGAAATCGCTCCGGGCGTGGGGCCAACGGTCACGTCGCTGGTCGCATTACTCATTCGCGCCGCCCCGCACGGCCACCGGCGCCAGCAATTCCGAAACAGAGATCCGATAGCAGCGGCGCGTGCCCCAGGCGCGCAACCTCCCGCTGCGAATGTCACGCCAGATGGTGCGCTCCGTTTTCCTGGCGATCCTGGCCCCTTCCTTCACGCTGACCAGATCGCTGGGGACGGTCGGGATCACTTCCACAAGGAATTTCGGATTCATGCGGCAGCCTCCCTGTCTGCTTCTGGTTCAGATGGGCGGGTGTCTGCCGCTGCAGACCAGCGTTGCAGAATCGTGAAGAAGCCGGTGACGTTTTCCACCATCTGGCGCGCATCCTCATGCGTCAACGGCCGCGAGGTGCGCGGCTGCCAGAACCGGATCGTCTCTTCGAGCAGCGGCAACCGCTCCATACTGACCTTCAGTGTGGCCTATTGACTATAAATTCAAAACATGTAGACTATATATTGAGATGTCAACAAGAGATTGGGACCTTGGCGGATTGACCGATATCAACGGCAACCTGGGCAAACCCGTGCCGTCCGGTCAGGTTCTCGTGCCCGGAAAGGTCGAACTGGAGGGCGACGCCATACGGTGGGAACTCGCCGGGGCGGCCCGATGGCAGGAAATTTCTCGATCTACCTTGAACGAGTTCGTAAAACTGTGGGAGGCGGATTCGGCGGCCATCTTGAGGTTCGCGAAGAAGTGGGGCGTCCTGGCGATGCAGCCCACCAGAGCGAAGGACTCGGTGCTCTACCGGCCATGCGGCGAATCCCAGACCGAAGGATCAGATCCAATAGAAGCCTGGAAATACTTTTCTCGCCGGGCGTGTGCCGTCCTCAACATTGCCGCCGCCCTGAGGCAGGACAAACTTGGCGATTTGGCCGACTGGGGAGTCATTGCTTCCATCGATGACACACGGGAGTCGTACAAGGCTGCGTTCGAAGAGCACAAGTACGGCATGGGTTGGTATCTGTTTCCGAAGTCCGCCCCGAATCGCAACCCGGTCGAACAGGGCAGGCGGGTGATTGCAACCGAGGTCGCCTCGTGGTTGAGTTTCTGGAGGGCGGGGCGTATGCAGGGCCTCTCGGATTTCACGGTCCAATGGAATCCGGACAGCGCACGATGGGAATTGCAGGTCGATTACCACGGCTTCCTATTCACTGCGCTGGGCCTGCAACTCGCCCTAAGCCTCGCCGGGGCCGAAAGCCTCTATACGTGTTCCGGGTGCGGCTTCCCATATGTTCGGGAACTGAAGCGGCCGAAACCTGGGACGGCGAACTACTGCCCGAAGTGCAGTGCCAGAGGCGT
>JBAVIH010000408.1:0-9584 GCA_049686695.1 Bryobacteraceae bacterium
GCTGTAAACCCGTGGGGGCAGTCAACCTGCCCCACGGCGCTCAACAAATGTAGCGACCTACCCTTCCAACCGGAACTCCCCCGCTTCGCAGAACGGGCTGCGGGCGGTGCGTACTCTTGCGTGATGGATTCCTGCGGACAGGTCCGCTAGCAGTTTCGCGTTCACCTGCCACTCCACGCCGCCTGGGTTCGTCAGCAGGTGCACCGGCACGTCCCGGCCATCCACCTGCAAAAGCACTTCGTCGCGCCTCAGGGCGGTTTCATCGGTCGTGAAGACCACCGACAGGTACTCGTTCTTGAACCCGCGGAAAACGGCCGAGCCGTCGAACGTGTTTTCGACCGCAACCAGCACAGGCGCGGGCGCGGTAGCCGTTTCGAGCGGCGGAAAGTCAATCGGCAGCCCCGGACCCGGCCCCGCCTCCGCAGTCATCGAAATCGACAGGCTGTTGCTGAAGCCGGAGTTGACGGTGCGCAGGCGAACTTCGCGCGAACCGGTGGCGAGGCCCGGCGGCAGCCTCAGATTGGCCTGCCATTCGCCGGTGCCATCGCGCTGTTCGCCCGTCCTGGTCACGGCCAGAGCGGGCACCCCGAAACCGTCCACCTCCGCCCGCAGATCGTGCCGGGTGAGTAATTCGCGCGAGCGGAAGTAGAGGCACAGGTATTCGTCCTTCGCGCGGTGAAAGGTCGGCTGGATAGTCCGGTTGTTGACCGCCGAGCATAAATACGGAGGCGCGGCCGACGGATTCGCCGCCGGCGCTTCCCAACGCCGCCGGCAAGTGATGCCCGCCCGCCCTTCGCCGACATACTCGAGCGTTACCTGGGCGAACCCGGCAGACCGGCACATCGCCATCAGGCACTTCGTCGTCGGGCCGCACCAGTTGTCGATCTGGCCGCCCAGTTCGTCGGTTTCGTAAAACTCCATCGTGCAGGCGTCGGACCGCTCTCCCGACCCGTCCGCGACGTACGATTCGATCAGCACGCAGTCGCGCGCCAGGGCGCAAATCTTCTCGAGGCCCAGCAGCGGATGCCGCAGATGATAGAGCACGCCGAAGAACAGGATGTAATCGAAGGTGCCGATGCTTTCGGGGTCCAGTTCGTCGACGTCCAGCAGCCGGTAATCGATGCGCGACCCGCGCAGCTCCGCGACGGCGCGGAGCTCATCGTATTCCACGCAATCGACCGCCACCACCTCGGCGCCGCGGCGTTCCATCTCGAACGCGTTCCAGCCCGAAGCCGCTCCCACGTCGAGCACGCGCCGGCCGCGCAGATCTTCCGGGATGGGGAACGAGCGCACCCGCGCCAGCAACGCCTCCACGCTTATCAGCCCCGGCAGCACCGTGCCATCGTTCAATTCCAGGCTGTGATAGCGCCCTTTGCGCGAGAGTTCCGCCACATATTTCTGAATGCGCGCGGCGAAGGCCGGATCGTTCACCAATCCCGAAGTGGGTTCGCTCATCACACTTATTCTCGCTTAATGCCGCTGCCGGGATCAGCCGTGGGGCAGACCCCCTGGTCTGCGCGGGACGCCCTCGTCCCGCAGCCGCATCCCGCAAGCACCTTCCCCAGGGGGACACCAGGACCAGGGGTCCGCGACACGCACAAACATTTTCTTTCTATCCTGTTTTGGCCGGTTTCGGTGTATTCTGAAGATCGGGGGAGGCGCGACACGGTCCAATTCTGCGTGCTGGCGAGTGGCAGCTCGGGCAACGCCACGCTGATATCGACCGGGAGAACGCGCATCCTGCTGGACGCCGGGCTGAGCATGCGCGAGCTGGGGCGCCGGCTCGCAACCATCGGCGAGCAGCTTTCCGATATCGACGCCATCCTGATCACCCATGAGCACTCCGACCACGTGGCCGCGCTGCCGGTGCTGGCGCGCAATCGCGGCGTCCGCGCGGTGATTTACATGACCCGGCTCACCGCGCCCTCGATCGACTGGGGTGAGAAGCCGCCGGCGCGCCTCGAAACATTTCAGGCCGGCGCCGCGTTTTCGATCGGCGACGTGGAAGTCGAGAGCTTCGGCATCCCGCACGACGCGGTCGACCCGGTCGGCTTCGCCTTCACCGCCGAGGGCGTGCGTATCGGCGTGGCCACCGACCTCGGCTACATTCCCGAATCGGTCAAGTTTCATTTGCGGCGCACCGACCTGCTGCTGCTCGAGGCCAATCACGATCTCGACATGCTCAAAGTCGGGCCCTACCCGTGGAGCGTGAAACAGCGGGTGATGAGCCGCGTCGGCCATCTTTCGAACCTGAGCATGTCGGACTTCCTGGAGCACGACCTGGACGCCTCGACGGCACACCTGGTGTTGGGCCATCTGAGCCAGCAGAACAACCATCCGGAGATTGTGCGCATGGTGGGACAGCAGGCGCTCGAGGCCCGCAGCATTGGAGCGCGCCTGGCAATTGCCTCGCAGCACCGGCCGTCGGAAGTGTATCGGTTTTAGGAGTTGCGGCATTACAAGAATAATGGCCACGGATGAACACAGATAAACACAGATAGAAGACAAGGACTTTGTGTTTTGTTTTTCTTATCCGTGTTCATCCGTGTTCATCCGTGGCTCAATGATTTTGGTTTGACGGGAGCGTCGGGACGACATGATTGCGCGTTACACGCGGCCTGCGATGGGCCGGATCTGGAGTGAACAGAACAAGTTCCAGCAGTGGCTGGAGGTGGAACTGGCGGCCGCGGAGGCGCTGGCGGAACTCGGCACCGTCCCGCCCGAGGCGGCGCGCCTGCTCCGCGCGCACGCCGGCTTCGACGTGGCCCGCATTCTCGAAATCGAGCGCGAAGTAAAGCACGACGTGATCGCCTTCACTACCGCGGTGGCGGAGAGCATGAGGCAGGCCGGCCACGCCGAAGCCTCGCGCTGGCTGCACTACGGGCTGACCTCGAACGACGTGGTGGATACGGCGCAGGCGCTGCTGCTGACGCAATCGGCCGCCATCCTCCAGGACGATCTGGAAGCGCTGCGGCTGGTCTTGAAACGGCGGGCGCTCGAGTTCCGCCACACCGTCCAGGTGGGCCGCACGCACGGCGTCCACGCCGAGCCGATCGCGTTCGGCCTCAAGCTGGCCATCTGGCACGAAGAGGCCGGGCGCAATCTGAAACGCCTGGCCGCCGCGGCCGAGGATCTACGCGCCGGCAAGACTTCGGGCGCGGTCGGCACCTTCGCCCACATCGGCCCGGAAGTGGAAGAGAAGATCTGCGCGCGGCTCGGCCTCGCCGCCGCGCCGGTGACTTCGCAGGTGATCCAGCGCGACCGGCACGCGGCCTTTGTCGCCGCCCTGGCGCTGGCGACCGCGCTGTGCGAGAAGATCGCACTCGAAGTGCGCCATTTGCAGCGCACCGAAGTGCGCGAGGCGGAAGAGTACTTTTCGCGCGGCCAGAAAGGCAGCTCGGCCATGCCGCACAAGCGCAACCCGGTCACCTGCGAGCAGATCTGCGGCCTGGCGCGAGTGGTGCGCTCGAACGTGCAGGCGGCCTTCGAGGACGTCGGCCTGTGGCACGAGCGCGACATCTCGCATTCCTCGGTGGAGCGCGTGATTCTGCCGGATTCCTGTATCCTCGCCGACTATCTCCTCGATAAGACGGTGAACTTAGTGGATAAGCTGCTGGTGTATCCGGACCGCATGCGGCGAAACCTGGAGCTGACCCACGGCCTGGTGTTCTCCGGCCAGTTACTGCTCGATCTCGCCGCCGCCGGCATGCTGCGCGAGCAGGCTTACAAAACAGTGCAAGCCCACGCCATGCGCGCCTGGGAAGAGGAGTCTGATTTCCGCGCCGCCATCGAAGCCGACCCCGAAATCCGCGCCGTCCTCACCCCCGAGCAGATAGCCGAGTCTTTCTCCCTGGGCCGCCAGTTACGCAACGTAGATAAGATCTTCGCAAGGGTGTTTCCTGGGGAAGTGGGGTAGCGGCAGGCAGACGACCCGCTCCCCAAAGAGAGGGATTGTGGTCAATCGCGCGGTTTTATCAACAAAGAAACAAGGTAGTCCTGCGCGATTTTCTCATTCTTGATCGCCTGCCACGTTGCAAATGCTTTTGCGACTGTGGTGACCTCTCGGAGGGCCTCGGTGCGAGTCCAAAAAGTCGTGTTGTCGTAATCGGCAATGTGCCGCTTGTCCTGCAACTGACCAAAAGCCTGCGCAACGGTCTTGAGGTTGCGAACTACTCCCGGGTCTTCGCCCGTGAATGGAAAGATTCTCGAGTCTGAGATCCGTCCGGAGACTTTCTTCATGACCGAATGTTCGAACATCCTGCCTAACGCGTCCCTCGAACTGGCAAGGCTCCAGTGTGCAATCGTTTCGCTGATCAACATGTGGAAAAGGGCATAATAGGCCGTTGATACGGATCGCCGAAGGTCAGCTTGCGTTGGGGACGCTGGATTCTTGTCGGCCAGGTCAATCGCCTGCTGCAAGAGGTCGTCATGGTAGGCCATGATTCTTACGCCCACTCCGGTTCGCTTCGCATCGCCTGTTCGGACTGGCTGCGAAAGCTGAAGTAGGGTGTCAGACCCCAGTTTTCGTAAGGGCGAATCTCGTCGAACAGAATCGCCGCGATATTGCCCGTCACGTCAGCGAGCGTGTCCTCTTGACTGGCTGCGTCCGAAAGCACGATGCGCAAGAATATGGATGGCTCACCGCTTGTATCGGCGCCGATGCTGTGGTGGACGCGAACGACGTCCTTCTTGTCCAGCTTCTTAGTCGCTTCCTCGACCGCCTTTGCGAGTTGCGCTTGATTGACAAATCCGGGGGTGTACGGCACTTCTTCATTATCCCGCTTCGCATGGCAAGCGAGAGAGCGGCTGCGCCAGACCCAAGAATGACAGCGTGGCAACAGGGCACAGGTACATTTTCTCGCGTTACCCGCAATCCGCCGCACCCGCCGGTCACAGCCGCTCGATCGTTAACTTATCACCCTCGCCCTCGAAGTACTTTTCCAATGCGTCCTTGAAGATCTGGCTATCAGACGCGGCGTGGGCGAACAAGGTCATCGAGGATCGAAACTTCAGGTCATCGGGATAGCCGAAGATCTCTTCGATGGAGCGGCCTTCCACCAGGTTCACCAGCCGGCAACATTCCCGGAGTCGCGGCCCGAGAATCGGGTGCTCCAGATATGCCTTGGCTTCCTCCAACGAAGAGATCGCGAACTTCCGCGCCACGGAACTGTGGCCGAGACCTTGAATCTGCGGGAATACGAACCACATCCAATGCGACCTTTTTCGGCCCGCCCGCAGTTCCGAGGACACCCGCGCGAAGACGGGATTCTGAGCGTCCACAAAGCGTCTCAGGTTGTACGGATCTTTCTCATCGGTTCCGGACATCGCTCGACTCCCTGCTTCAGCATAGCCAAATGTTCCGATGGGGGTTATCATGGGCAGGACCTTGGCTCGGGCGCATTCGTATCTTCCAGTCATCGGCAGCTCGCTGCGCTGGCTGCGCACGCTCGCGGCGGTTTCGCTGGTCTCGATGAGACTGTCCGCCGACCCGGTGCCTCCCGCCATCGATCCCCGCAGCGTGGTGAACGGCGCGAGCCGGATGCCGCCTTCACTCGCCGGCGGCGCCCTCGCCCGCGGCGGACGCTTCAGCCTGACAGGCGTGCGGCTGGGGCCGGCGCGCGGCGTCGAGGGGAACCAGGCCGACCCGCCCGTCAAGCTCGAGGGCGTCTCCGTCCATATCGCGCAGGGGCAAACCGACGTTGCCGCCGGCATGTTATTCGTCAGCGCGGAGCGCATCGAGGGGCTGATCCCCAGCTCGGCGCCTCTCGGGCCCGTGCGGCTCACCGTGGTTTGCGACGGCCTCGCCAGCGAACCGTATTCGCTCACGCTGGTGGATTCGAGCTTCGGATTCTTCACCGCGGAGACCGCCCCTGCAGCCCTGCCCGAAGCCCGCCGGCCAATCCAAGCCGCGCCCGGCGAAACCGTCACGCTCTGGGGCGCCGGATTGGGCGATGCCGCTCCCCAGATCTTAGTGGGCGGCAAGTCTGCCGGTGCGGTGCACACACGTGAAGAGTCCTGCTGCAAGGGAGTGGACCGCATCGAATTCCGAATCCCCGCCGACGCGCCGCAGGGGTGCTACGTGCCCGTCCAGGCGAGCGCCGCCGGCCGGCCCAGCAATGTAATTGGAATCGCGATCCATCCCGTTGGGCAGGTCTGTCAGGACCAGGTCGGCTGGTTTCGCGATGCCGTGCAGCACGCCGCGCAGGCGGGTCTGGTGGTGCTGGCCCGCATTTCGCTCGATGCGCCGGCGTCAGCCGGATCCAAGGGGGGCTACCAGTTCGACTATGCCGCAGCCAGCTTCGGAAAGCAGCCTTCCGGCGGGCTTCTGCTATTGCCGTCCCTGCCGCCAATCGGCGCGTGCACCGTGATCACCCGGCGCGTCAATCTGGGCCAGATGCTGGCCGAGGCGCGGGCTCCGGAAAGCAAGGGCCTGGATGCCGGCGCGTCGATTTCGGTGGTGGGCCCGGGCGGGCGCAGGCTCCTCGGCGGCGATGCTCGCCGGCCCGATTTCTACCGTGCGCTGCTGGGCGGCGAACTCCCCTTCGGGCACGTGCCGCGAACGCCGCTATACCTGCGCCCGGGCGTCTATACCTTGACTTCCCCGGGAGGGCGGGATGTCGGCCCCTTCACGGCTCGCGTGGAGACGCAGCGCCCGATCCGGTGGAAGAACCGCGACCGGCTGCCGGAGGTGCGGCGCGCGGCCGGCGTGACCGTCGAGTGGAAGGAAGCCAGCCAGGAAAACGCCGTGCTCATCGCGGCCGCCAGTTCCGATCGTGTCACCGGCGATTCGGCCTTGTGCCTCTGCATGGCCTACGCCAAGGACCGGCGCTTCACCATCCCGCCCATCTCGCTCGACAACCTCCCGCCGACCGCGGATGACGCTCCGGAGCCGAGCTTCCTGCTGTTGTCGGAGCTGCCGATAGCGCCGCCGGCGCGGATTCAGGCCCGCGGCCTGGGGAGCGACGGTACGGCGGCTTTCGCCGCATTCCTCTCCGTTACCGCGCGCTTCGTCAGATTCCGATGAACTGCCGTCACTGTATGGTGATCAGCGTGGTCGCCGGGGAAGAGACTCCGCCAACCGTGGCGACGATGGGTTGATCCCCGCTGGGCGCCGCCGGCACCTGGATGGCGATCTGGTACAGGCCGGCGTATCCGGACAGCACCGAGTAAATCATATTGGCGTTGATCCCGCCAATGGTCACGGTCACCGTGTCCGCCGTATAGCACAGTACGCCGGCAACCGGTTCCGCGCCAACCGGCGCGGCGGGATTGGTGGGCCCGAAGCCCGTTCCCCACAGGATCAACGTGTCGCCGGGCTTGGCCGGCACCGTGGTAACGCCCGGAACTGCACCGTTTTTCGCGGCCAGGCTGTAGTCGGTATAGGTGGCGATCGCGTAATAGGTGCCACCCAACATGAAAAATGCCGGCCCGAAAGTTTCCGCGGTTGAGGCAACCGCCGCACTCGTGCCCAGGCTGTTGGTGACGGTGACCTGCATCGCCCCCGCGCCGGTATCCGGCGCCAGCAGATTGATCTGGGTGGGGCTGATGTAGTAAACGTAGCCGGGCTGGCCGTTGACCGATACGCTCACGCCATCCAGCTTGGTCGGAAACTGGCCGTTGACAATCGCGTTGGCCCAGTTATCGGTGACCGGCGAAAGATTGGTTCCCCATATTGTGAGCCAGGAGTCCGGCACGATGCCCGGTAGAAAGCTGGCGCCGTTCACCACCGCCGTAATCAACGGCACCGGAGGTCCCACCGGCAAAGTCAGCGTCTGGCTGCTGGCGCCGCCGATCGACAGAACCACCGGCGGGCTCCCGGCCGCCAGCGTGGCGGGAAGCTGAATGGTCACCTGGTAGAAAAAGGGGTAGAAGGTGTCCGCCCCTTGCATCGCGGCGGTCACCACGGTCACCGGTTGTCCGCCCACCGTCACCGTCGGCATTGGGCTGGGATGACCGTTCGAGTCAACCACACCCAAGCCGGTAGCGTAAATGTAAATCGTGTCGCCTGGAATGGCCGGGGTGGCGGCATTCACAAAGCTGCTGTCCACCGCTCGCAGGGCAAGGACGGAGCCGCTGCCGCTGCCGTTGGAGCTGAACAGCGCCGGCGCATATTGGGTCAAGGTAATGGGGAAAGGCGCTGCCGTCCCAACCTGAATCGTGGTGGCCCCGAGCGTCGCATTGTTAGGAATCAGCACATTCCACTGATTGGGGGACGCGAACAGCACCGGGGCCGCCTGCCCGCCCACCAGGGCCGTCTGCCCGACAGTCCCTAAATTCTGCCCGAAAACCACTGCAAACGATCCGGGCGCCAGCGCAGTGGTTTCAGAGGCGGCGTTGAAAACCCCCGCGATCACAGCGCCAGCCGCGAGGCCCGCTATTTTAGCTACGAAGGCATCCCCCGTATCCGTCCTGGACGGCCCGGAGCCGGCGAAAACTTTCTGCGCCGCGTTCGAAGTCACCGGCAGGTTAGTCGATGTCGTGGAGCCGGTGAGGTAGAGGTTGCCTTGCGCGTCCAGTGCAAGGGCGGTGATGGCGTCGTCCGATCGCCCGCCATAATAAGTGCTGTAGGAGGTTTCGCTGCCGTCCGCAGTGATCCGGCTGAGGAAACCATCGCCGGTAGGCTGGTAGGTATTCAACGAGCCGCCGAACGTAGGTTGTAGCACGCCCATATTCGAAATTGGGAAGTCGGTCGAATTGGTGAACCCAGCGACGTAAGCGGCGTTCGCCACATCCACCACGATCGCCATGCCGGCATCGTCCTTGCTACCGCCTAAGTAAGTGGAATAAACCAAGGTCGCAGCGGCGCTCGTGGAAGGCATGAGCTTCGCCACGAAGGCATCGCCCACCAGAAATCCTTCCATCTGCCCACCGCCCGCGTACCGGCGTTGCGGCGCGTTGGCGGTCACCGGAAAATCCGCCGACGAAGTGAAGCCGGTCACGTATATCGCGCCCGCGCTGTCGACCGCCAGGCCCATCACCGCGTCATCGGAGCTGCCGCCCAGGTAAGTCGAGAACACCAGGCTGCCCGCGGGGTTGAACTCCGCCACGTAACCGTCTCCTATCGACAGGAACGGCTGCACGCTCGGTGAGGCGGCGCCCGCGAAATGGCTCTGATAGGCATGCAGCACTGGCAAGTCGGGCGAAAGCGTCGAGCCGCCGATGTAGATGTTTCCCGCGCCGTCGAGCGCCAGCGATGTCACCGTATCGTCCAGCGATCCGCCGAAATAGGTGGAGAACACCAGCGCCGTGCCGGCCGGATTCAGCTTGGTGAGGAAACCGTCGCCAAAGCTCAGGAGAACCTTGGGAGGGCTGCAGCAGAACGGTGGCGAACCGCCGCCGCCCTTGTATGTCGCCTGGTAGGCATTCTTCACCGGGAAGTTGGTGGAAAGCGTCACGCCGCCGATATAGGCGTTCCCGGCGCTATCCACCGCGATGGCCGTGCCACGGTCGTCGAGCGAGCCGCCCAGGTAGGTCGAATAAACCAGCGCGCTGCCGGCCGGGTTCAGCTTCGCGACAAAAGCGTCTCCCGCCGATCCGGTTTCGTAGAATGGGTTGCCGCCGGCGCCCCCGTATCTGGTCTGGAA
>JBAVIH010000409.1:0-2034 GCA_049686695.1 Bryobacteraceae bacterium
GTGTTGAGGAGCACCAGGCGCGGCGGTGCGGCCAGCAGTCGCCAGTTGTCGGGTGTGCCGCCGATATCGAGCACGCGGGTTTCGGACGCGACGCCCATTTCAGCGGCGAACCGCGCCATCCGCCGGCGGCGGAAATGACGGGAGACGGCGGCGAAGAAGCGGGCGGGGGTCATGGGGTGCGCGGCACCGAAAACCCCGGACCGGGCCACGGATGAACACAGATAAACACAGATAGAAAACACCAGAAAATCAACTTCTTGTTTTCATCCGTGTTCATCGGTGTTTCTCTGTGGCCAATGATCTCTGCCTGCCCTTATACAATCCAGCCATCGGCCAGATTGACGACGCGGTGGCTGTAAGCGGCGTTGGCTTCCGAGTGCGTCACCTGGACGATGGTGGTCCCTTCTTCGTTCAGCTTCTTGAAAAGCTCCATGATCTCCTTGCCCTGGCTGGAGTGGAGGTTGCCGGTGGGCTCGTCGGCGAGGATCAGTTTGGGGCTGGCGATCACGGCGCGGGCGACGGCCACCAGTTGCTGCTGGCCGCCGGAGAGCTGGCTGGGGTACAGATCACGCTTGCCGACGATGTGAAAGCGGTCCAGCGAATCGCAGACGATGGCGGCCCGCTCGGAGCTTTTCACGTTGCGGTAGGAGAGCGGGATATCCAGGTTCTCGTACACCGTCAGGTTGTCGATCAGGTGGTAGCTCTGAAAGACGAAGCCGATGTACTTCTTGTTGAGCTCGATGCGGTCTTTGGGCTTCATGCGGTGAACCTGGTGACCGACGAATTCGAACTCGCCGGTCCAGGCCGCATCGAGCATGCCGAGGATGCTGAGCAGGGTCGATTTGCCGGCGCCGGAGGGGCCCATGATGGTGACGAACTCACCCTCCCGGATCTCAAGATTGATGCGGCGGAGGACGTAGGTGCGTCCGTATCCGGCTTCGTAAAACTTTTCAACGTTGCGGAGAGTAATCATGATGTCCTATTCGTGACGCAAGGCCTTGATCGGATCGAGGCCCATGGCGCGGCGTGCCGGCATATAGCTGGCGGCCAGCGCCACCAGCGCCAGGCCTGTGGCGGCCGCGGCATAGGTGGCAAAATCGTGCGGCCGGGTGTCAAACAGCATGGAGGCCATCAGGCGGGTGAGAACCAAAGCACCGGCCAGCCCGAGCGCGATGCCCAGGGCGGCGAGGCGCGCGGCGTGTCCCAGAATGAGGCGGAGCACGTCGGCTTTCTGCGCGCCCAGCGCCATGCGAATTCCGAGTTCCTGCACGCGTCCGCCGACATCGTAGGAAACCACGCCGTAAATGCCCACCGCCGCCAGCACGAACGAAATGATACCGAACAGGCCCAGCAGCAGAGTGCTGAAGCGGGGACCGGCCACCGCCCTGGAGACGATCTGGTCGCCGGTCCGGACGTCCGCGACGGGCTGGTCGGGATCCAACTGGCGAACCACGGCTTGCGCGCTCACCGCCAGCGGCAGCGGGGCGCCGTGAGTCCTGATCACGATATTGGTAGCCGGGGTGGGCACCTGGTCGTACGGGCTATAGATGGTGGGCCAGTCCTCGCCCTGGACGGACTCCTGCTTGACGCCGGCGACGACGCCGACCACTTCGGCGACCTGCGGCGGAGCCGAATCGAGGGCCAGGCGGCCGCCGAGGGGGTTGGCGCCCGGCCAGAAACGGCGGGCCAGCGTCTGGTCAATCACGGCCACCGCGGGCGACTGGCCGTTATCGGCATCGGTGAAGCTTCGGCCGGCCACCAGCGGGATGCCCATCACGCGGAAATAGCCGGGGGTGATGGAACGGGCCAGGGCCACCGGGCGCTGGTCGGCAGGCGGCGCGGGGCGGTCGGCGACGGTGAACATCACTCCCACGCCAAGGCCGGTGAGCGGGAGCCCATTGCATGCGCCCACGCCGCGCACGCCGGGAAGTGCGGCCAGCTGCGGCATGACGGTGTGCAGGAAGGCCACGCGGCGTGGCGGCGCGGCGTTTCTGCCGCCGGCCAGTGGCAGGCGCAAGGTGAGCAGATTGGATG
>JBAVIH010000410.1:0-8128 GCA_049686695.1 Bryobacteraceae bacterium
CCGCCTCTCCCACGGCTCAAATCCACTCCAATGCGCAAAGTCCTGTTTCGCGCCATTTCCGAAACCGCTGGATGACCGGCACGAAAGTTGGATGGAAGCGGCAATGGGGGTAAAATCAATACCAAGATGACAAAGTCCGTTTTGTTGCTCCCCGTATGCGCAATCTCGCTTTTTGCCGGTCTTGCCGTTGCGCAGACCGCGCCAGCGACCGAACCCGGCGCCACCATTCGCGCCACCACGACCGAGGTGATGTTGGACGTCGTGGTAGTCGATAAACATGGGAAGAACGTGAGGAACCTGAAGGAGAGCGACCTGGAGGTTTACGAGGACGGCGTGAAACAGCCGCTCACCAGCTTCCGCATGGCCGGGGGGCGGGAAGCGCAGTCCCAGCAAACCGCAGTCGCCGGCACGGCGCCGGGGACCTCGCAGATCTCGCGTCCGCTGCGGGCCGTGAACCTCATTTGTATTGTCTTTCACAATATCGATCCGGTTTCGCGGCGGAACGCGACGGCGGCGGTGCAGGAGTTTCTGAAAAACGATATGCCGGCGGACACTTACATCGGGATGTTCACGCTGTCCGACCGCTTGATTCCGATCCTGGCCTTTACGACAGATCGCGAGAAGGTAAACCAGGAGGCGGAGCACGCCTTCAATCTGCGCCCGCTCAACTTCAACGAGGCGTCGGTGGGCGTGCTGACGGCGAACCCGAACCGGGTGACGATTACGTCGGCCGTAACGGGCAGCGGAGCCACCACCAGCGGGTCGGCGACGATGACGGTTACGGGAGGCGAGATCGCCAACACCGTGATAACCGGGGCGGACGTAACGAACGCTCCCGGCGCCAGCGCGCTGCGCGGGGACCAGGTCACCGCGGACCGCGACTTCGCCGAGCTGACCGGAGCGCGCGCGGAGGACGAAATCAACAACATGATCAAGGTGTTGGGGGCGCTGCCGGGGCGTAAGACGGTTCTGATGATCACCACCGGCTCGCTGACCACGGGGGATCCCGATAAGCAGCAGAAGATGCTGGCCGCGGCTACCGCCAATGGAGTGACGTTTTACCCGCTCGACATTACGGGTTTGACGGAGAACTCGTCGGCGTCGGCCGCGAACCTGAAGTTGAACCAGGTGGCGGGCCAGAGCCAGGTGCAGCAGATTTCCGCCAAGCAGGGAACTGCCGGCACCCAGGTCAACCTGAACGACGAGAAAGAAAAAAGCCGGCAGGGCGACACCATGATGCAGGGCGTGCGGTCGTCGGATACCCAGGCCAGCTTGCGGGCGCTGGCGGAAGGAACCGGCGGTTTCATGATCGCCAACACGGGAGAATACAAGAAGCCGTTCGGACGCATCCTCGACAACGTGGAGGCGCACTACGAAGTGAGTTATCACCCGACCGCGGACAAGTACGACGGGCACCTGCGCAAGATCGAAGTGAAACTGCTGGGACACGCCGCCGAGTATCGCCCGGAGAGCCGGACGGGTTATTTTGCGATGCCGGACCTGAAAGGATCGGGGCCGCTGCAGCCGTTTGAGGCGATGGGCCTGGGCGCGCTGAGCATGACTCCGCCGCCGCACGCCTTCGACGTTCGCACGGCCGGTTTCCATTTTCAAAACGAAGGCGCAAACTCGCGCGACGAACTGTATTTCGAGTTGCCGGGCGGGGCGCTGAGGGCGTTGCCTCGAGCGCAGGGGACGCATGAACTGCACGCTTCGATGCTGGCGTTAGTGAAGGATTCGACCGGGCAGGTGGTGGACAAGTTCAGCAACGATCAGACCTACTACATTCCGGACGACAAGCTGCAGGCCGCGCTGACGACGCCGATCGAGTACACCCATCCGGTGACTCTTCCCGCCGGCCATTACACCGTCGAGACGGCGGTGGTGGACCGGGAAGCCGGGAAGGCGAGCACCAGCGTGACGCAGTTCGACAATCCGGAGCCGAAGGGAGTCGGCTTGAGCAACATCCTGGTGATTCAGCGCCTGGATCCCGCCGACAAGAAGGATGAGGCCGATCCCCTGGTGCTGATGAGCATGAGCAAGCGCCTGGTTCCGCTGGTGGAGAACACGCTGCACGCGGGATCGCCCTACTTCTTGTATTTCGCGGTGTACCCGGACAAGTCGAGCACCGAGCAACCGACGGCACAAATCGAGGTTTCCTCCGGCGGCAAGGTCCTGGCCAGTGTGGCGGCAAAACTCGCGCAGGACGGTGGCGCGTGGAAGACGCTGGTGCCGGCGCCGGCGCAGGTGGGCACTTTCCAGATCAAGGTTACCGCAACCCAGGGGAGTTTGCCGCCGACGACGCAAACGCTGGAATATACCGTCGTCAAGTAAGCGGCGGGCGTGCGATTCATGGAGGGCCGGGCATGCCCGGCCCCTACGGCGACCCAGAGTTTTGATCTAACGTACGATTCCTCACGTATCTGTTTTCGTTTTTTGTTCGCCCAAAGTCTACAGGTAGTGTATGCCGCAATCTGTGTAGATTCGGTGGTAGCGCAGTAACTCCGTCCTAATCAGCCACTTCCCCCAAAAAAAATCTTGCAAAGCCTTAGGCCTCGTGGCACTATTGGTAGTGGTTAAGAAATGGTCAAATATCGGTACTGAAGTGATCCAAACGTGGCTGCTTTCCAAGAATTGCCGATGATCGAACCCCCGCGGGGAATGTATCCGAGCCGACTGGACGAAAAAGGCCGGGCGAAGATGCCTGCCACGTTCCAGCAGTACTTCAACGCGCTGCGTGAGAAGACGCTTTTTGTGACCAGCCTGGACCGACGCACGGCTCAAATATACCCCATTTCGGTGTGGCGTCAAAACGAAAAATTCTTCGCCGACTACCGGGAAGACACGAAAAAGGCGCGGCAGGCGGCATTTAACGCGGCGGATCTGGGTGCGGAAACGGAGATGGACGGGCAGGGGCGGATTCTGTTTTCGCCGGAACTGCGGCGCGAACTGGGAATCGAAAACGCGACGGTGCGTCTGTTCGCATATCGAGGCCGGATCGAAGTGCTGAGCGAGAAGACTTACGAAGATCGCAAGCGGGAAGCCTCCGAGACGGCGCCCGAAGACGTGGCGACGCTGGAAGCGGCGGGACTGGTCTGATGGCGTATGCATCTATCGGTGATGGCCGCCGAATCGATCGAGATGCTCGACTTGCGGCCGGATGCAATCGTTCTCGACGCCACCACGGGGCTGGGCGGGCACACGGCGCTGATTGCGGCGCGGCTGGACAGAGGGTTTGTGATCGCCAACGACCGCGACGGGCAATCGCTCGAGATGGCGCGGCAGAACACGCTCGCGTTGGCGGAGCGCATCCGGTTTCATCGGGGCACCTTTGGGATGCTGGCGGAGACGGTGCGCAGCGAGGGTTTGGAGAAAGTGGACGGCCTGTTAGCGGATCTCGGCGTGAGCCGGTATCAGTTGACGGCGCCGGAAAGAGGTTTTTCGTTCTTGGCAGATGGGCCGCTGGACATGCGCATGGACCCGACCCAGGGCATGACGGCGGCCGATCTGGTCAATCACACAGCCGAGAAGGCACTCGCCGATTTGATCTATCAATTCGGCGAAGAAAGGAGCGCGCGGAAGATAGCCAGAGCAACCGTTCGCGCACGGCCCATACGGAGCACACTGCATCTAGCCAATGTGGTGGAGCGGGCCGTGCACCGGACGGGACGGCTGCACCCGGCCACGAGAACATTCATGGCCTTGCGAATGGCTGTAAACGACGAGCCTGGGGAGTTGGACCGGCTGCTGGAGACGGGGCCGGAGATTCTGCGGGATGGCGGGCGGATGGTGGTGATCAGCTTCATGAGCATCGACGACCGCAAGGTGAAAGTGCGATTCCGCGAGCTGGCGCGGCAAGGGCGTGCCAGGCTTTTGACCAAACATCCGCTGGTGCCCGGCGAGCGGGAAACGGCGGAGAACGCGGCCTCGCGCAGCGCCAAGCTGCGCGCCATCGAAATCATCGGGGGAGGGAATTAGACCATGGCGACCATGCCGGCATTCTTAGATAGGGCGAACGCGGGAGCGGCCAGCGCCGCGGCACGCGCCGCGCGTCTCGACAAGGGCTCCGTCCAACTGCGGCCGTTGCCGCTCGACAATGTGCTGTTCTACTCGAAAAAAATCGACAATTCGCGATTGGTCAGAGCCGCGGACCCGCATGCGCGCGGGGCCTGCTGGAGCGCGGTGGGCGCGGCGAGCCTGCTGCTCGCGCTGTTCGCCGGCACGCTGACGCCGACCCTGGCCGGGCGCCTGGAAGGATACCGGCTGGAAACGCTGAAGGGCGAGGAGCGGCGGCTGCTCGACGAGCGCCGCACGCTGGAGTTGCAGGAAGCCGAGCTGCTGAGCCCGGACCGTCTCCAGCAGATGGCCGAGAAGCAGAACCTGGTGCCGCCGAAGCCGGGCCAGGTGGTGCGTCTGGACGGCAACAAACCGGACAGCGCGTTTGCGCTGGCGAAGTAGCGGGAACGGGGGGCGTGATTGAGTCACGCAGCGCGGCATGCTGGAGCGTCGTCTGAAATGGCTCGTGGTATTCATCGCTGGCTGGAGCTTGCTGATCATCGGCAGGCTGGTTTTCCTGCAAGTGATGCGTCACCGGCAATATGCCGGGCAGGCGCGGGCGCGCCAGGAAAAGGTTAACGCGATCCCGGCTCCCCGGGGCACCATTCTCGACCGCACGGGCGCGCCGCTGGCGATGAGCGTGTCCACCCAAGCGGTACTCGTCGATCCCCTAAAAGTCCCCGATCTGGGCCTGGCCGCCGACATCTTCTCGAGGGTTCTGAGAATGGACCGCGCCGACCTGACGGCGCGTCTGGAGGCGGCGCGCGGGAACGGGCGCGGCTACTTCGTGGTGAAGAAAAAGGCCACCTGGGAAGAGGCGCAACGCCTGCGCGGTATGCCGTTCGACTGGATTCAGATCGACAGCGGCAGCGAACGGCATTACCCGAACGGGCCGCTGGCGGCCCACATCCTGGGCGGCGTGGACTTCGCGGAGAAGGGCAACTCCGGAATCGAAAAAGCGCTGGAATTGGATCTCGAGGGGGTGGCGGGCAAAGAGCGGTTGCTGGCCGACGTCAGGGGGCGGGGCATCGAGGTGCTGCTGGAATCGGAGCCGAAGCCGGGCGAGGTGCTGATGCTGACCATCGACGAGCGGCTGCAGTTCGTGGCGGAGCGCGAACTCGCGGCGGCGGCGGCGGCGAAGGGCGCGCATAGCGGGAGCGTGGTGGTGATGAACCCGCAGAATGGCGAGATCCTGGCGCTGGCGAGCTACCCCGGCTACGATCCCAACCTGCCGCCGGACGGGACCGAGGATCCGGAAGCTCGGTTGAATCATGCCAGCTCGGTTCCCTTCGAACCGGGATCGGTGTTCAAAGTGGTCACCCTGGCGGCGGCGCTCGAAACCACCCAGTTGCGGCCGGAAAGCATGATCGATTGCGGGCGCGGTTCGATCACGCTGTTCGGGCGGACGATTCACGAGGCGCACGGCGGATACGGCGTCATCTCGATGGCGGATGTGCTGAAGCATTCGAGCAACGTGGGCGCCATCCGGATCGGCATGACGGTGGGCGAAGCGCACATGCACGAATACGTGCGCCGTTTCGGGTTCGGGGAACGAACCGGGATACCGCTGCCGGCGGAATCGCGCGGGCGGCTGCGCAGTTTAGACCGATGGAGCAAGGCCTCGCTGCCGTCGATCTCGATCGGGCAGGAAGTTTCGGTGACGGCGCTGCAACTGGCGCAGGCGGCCGCGATCGTGGCCAACGGCGGCATGCTGGTGAGGCCGCGGCTGGTGCTGAAGAAGGGCGGCGTGGCCGTTCCGGCGGCAGTGCCGGTGCGGGCGATCAAGGCCGAGACGGCGATGACGATGCGGCAGATGATGGAGGGGGTGGTGCTGCCGGAAGGGACGGGGTACCCGGAGGCGCAGTTGGACGGATACTCGGTGGCTGGGAAAACCGGGTCGGCGCAAATCTACGACGTGGCAGCCAAGCATTACACGCACTATTACAACGGTTCGTTCATCGGGTTCGCGCCGCTCAATAACCCAGCCATCGTGGTGGTGGTAACGCTGAACGGGACGCACGGCAACCTGGGATTCGGCGGCAGGGCGGCGGCCCCGGTATTCCACGCCGTGGCGACCGAAGCGCTGCGGGTGCTGGACGTTCCCAAGGACCTGCCGGAGAAGCCGGCGCCGCGGGAGGTGGCCGGCAACGCGTCGGACAAGGACGATCTGGCGATCGCGGACCTGGGGTTGCGCGGACCGAATATCCTGGAAGAAAGCGAAGAGGATGCGCCGGTGCCGGCGGCAACCCTGCTGACAGGGCCGACGGTTCCGGACTTCAAAGGCAAGACCATGCGCGCGGTGCTGGCGGAAGCGGCCGAAAAAGGCCTGGCGGTGATTCCGGACGGCAGCGGAGTGGCGCGTCTGCAGATTCCGCCGGCGGGGAGCGCGTTGCGGCAGGGAGAGCGAATTCGGGTGCGGTTTTCGCGATGAAACTGGGCGAACTATTCTCGGGAATCCGGCTGCGCAGGCCGCCGCCGCCGGAACTGGCGAGCGCCGAAGTGTCCGGACTCGAGTACGATTCGCGGCGGGTGCGGGAGGGGTATGTCTTCTTCGCTTTTCCGGGCAGCCGGGCGGATGGCCGCGAGTTCGCACGGGCGGCGCTGGAGCGGGGCGCGGTGGCGGTGGCGAGCGAATCGGCTGCGCCGGCCGGCCTCGAGAGGCGCTGGATCGAAGTGGATCACGGCCGGCAGGCGCTGGCGCGCGCGGCCCGGACGTTCTATGGCAGGCCCGACGAGCAGGTGGCGCTGACCGGCATCACCGGAACCAACGGAAAGACTACCACCGGGTTCCTGATCGATTCGGTGCTCCGCGCGGCCGGGCTGACAACCGCCCTGGTGGGCACGATCGAATATCACCTGGCGGGACGCGTGCTGCCGGCGGTGAATACGACGCCGGAATCGCTGGACCTGATCAAGCTTCTGGCCGAATTGCGCGCCGAAGGCGGAACGCACGCCACCATGGAGGTTTCCTCGCACGCGCTTGAACTGGGGCGGGCGTATGGGCTGCGGTTCCATACCGCGGTGTGGACCAACCTGACGCGCGACCACCTGGATTTTCACGTCACGATGGAGGCTTACTTCGCGGCCAAGCAAAAGCTGTTCCAGGGCGTGGGCGGCGCGCCGCCCGAATTCGCCGTGCTGAACCGCGACGACAGCTACGCGCGAAGGATCGAGACCGCGGCCGAAACGCGGGTGCTCTGGTACGGGCTGGGCCAGGACCCGGAGCTGCGGGCGCTGCACATCGCTCCCGGAAGCCAGCGGCTGCGCTTCGACGTGCAGTACGGCAAGCAGCGTTTCGCGGTGGAATCGCCGCTGATCGGCAAAATCAACGTGTACAACATCCTTGCTGCGTGCGGAGCGGGGTTTTCCTATGGTCTGGAGCCGGAGACGATCGCACGCGGGATTGCCGCGTTGCGGGCCGTGCCGGGGCGCTTCGAGCGAATCGACGAGGGGCAGCCGTTCGTAGTGGTGGTGGATTATGCCCACACGCCGGATGCCTTGCAGAACGTGATTGCGGTGGCGCGCGGGTTGAATCCGAAGCGGGTGATCACGCTGTTCGGATGCGGCGGCGACCGCGACCGCACCAAGCGGCCGCTGATGGGGCAGGCCGCGGCGGAGCTGAGCGATTTCGTGGTGCTGACCAGCGACAACCCGCGTTCGGAAGACCCGCTGAAGATCATGAACGACGCGCTGGTGGGGATCCGCCGCGTAGACAAGCCGCACGTGGTGGAACCGGACCGGGCGGCGGCCATCGCGCGCGCTCTCAACGAAGCGCGCGAGGGAGATCTGGTGATTCTGGCCGGGAAGGGCCACGAGACGTACCAGGTTCTACAGGACAAGACGATTGCGTTCGACGACCGGGCGGTGGCCCGCGAAGTGCTCCGAGGTTATGGGTATCATTCGCCGGATTGAACCATGACCTTGGATCTACAGGAAGTTGCGCGCGCGATGGCGGCCGCGGGCGAGGCGGAAGCACTGCCGGTGGCGGGCTGGAGCGTGGACACCCGGACACAGCAGGCGGGTGACGTGTATTTCGCGCTACGCGGCGCGAATCGCGACGGCCACGACTTCGTGC
>JBAVIH010000411.1:0-2045 GCA_049686695.1 Bryobacteraceae bacterium
GTAGTGGGTCGAAAGGTTTTAATCGGCATGGACTAGATCTCCGCGAATTCGGGAACTTTCTCCCCGGCCTTGAGCTTGACGTACGCCTTCTTCCAATCCGAGCGGTAACCGGCGAATTTGCCCCGGCGGCGCAGCTTGCCTTCCATGTTGGCCGTGCGCACCTCGGCGACCTTCACCTTGAACAGCTTCTGGACCGCCGCTTTCACCTGCGTCTTATTAGCCTCCGCGGCCACTTCGAAGCACAGCGTGCGCTCGTTATCCTTCTTATCGACGCCCTTCTCGGTGACCAGCGGGCGGCGCAATACTTTGTGGATGGTCATTTCGCCAGTGCCTCCGAAAACTTCTGCGCGGCGGCCGCCGACAGCAGCACGCTCTGGTGGCCCAACAGATGGTACGCGTTGACGTCGCGCGTGGGCATCAAGGTCACGCCCTGCAGGTTGCGCAGGCCGAGCGCCAGGTTCTTGTTCTCGCCGTTATCGACTACCAGCACGGTGCGCCTGGCTTCCAGCCTGGCCAGCGCGCCCTTGGCCGCCTGGGTCTTGTGATCGGCGAAATCGAAAGCCTGCACCACCTTCAGCTCGCCGTCGCGAACTTTGGCGGACAGCGCCGAGCGCAGCGCGCCCACCACCATCTTGTGCGGCAGTTTGTAACTGTAATCGCGCGGCTGCGGCCCGTGCGAGGTGCCGCCATGCCGCCAGATCGGAGAGCGGATGGAACCTACGCGCGCGCGCCCGGTTCCCTTCTGCTTCCACAGTTTCTTGCCGCTTCCGGCCACTTCCCGCCGCACCTTGGTTTTGTGCGTGCCGGCGCGCTCGCCCGCCTGGTAATAGCGAACCGCTTCGTACAGCAGCGCCTGGTTGACCTCGGCGCCGAAGACCGTATCGGCGAGTTCCAGCTCGCCGACCTTCTCGTTATTCAAGTCCACTACGTCGACTGTCGGCATCGGGGTTACCTCTTGGACCTCCGCACGACCACGTAGCCGCCGTTGGGACCGGGCACCGCGCCCTTCACCACCAGCACGTTGTCCTCGGTGTCCACTTCCATCACCTCCAGGTTGCGCACGGTGACCCGCGCGTCGCCCATGTGGCCGGCCATCCGCATCCCCGGCAGCACGCGCGACGGGAAACTGGAAGCGCCGATGGAACCCGGAGCCCGATGGAACATCGACCCGTGGGTGGCTTCGCCGCCGCGGAAATGATGGCGCTTCACCAGGCCGGCGAAACCGCGGCCCTTGCTGACGCCGATCACGTCCACTTTGTCCTTGGGTTTGAACTGGTCCACCAGCACCTGGTCGCCGGGCTTGAAATCGCCGTCGCCGGTCTCCAGGTGGAACTCGCGCAGGAACTTGCTGCCTTCCGCGCCAGCCTTCTTGAGATGACCCGTGGCGGGCTTGTTGATCCGCTTCGGCTTGACGAACTCCACCAGGCCGAGTTGCATGGCGTCGTACCCATCCGTGGTGGGCGTCTTGCGCTGCACCACCGTGCACGGACCCGCCTTGAGCAGGGTGACGGGCACCGCCTGTCCGTCGGGCCGGAACATCTGCGTCATTCCGATTTTCTTACCGAGAATTCCTGGACTCATTACAAGTTCCTTGCTGGGATGGATCTTGAGACCCACCCTGTCTCGAGCTTCCCAGGCGCGCCTTGACGGCGCACCCCGGCGCTATTTTCCAAACGCCTTGATCTCCACATCCACGCCCGCCGGCAGATCCAGCTTCATCAGCGCGTCCACCGTCTGCTGGGTCGGCTCCAGAATGTCCAAAAGCCGTTTGTGCGTCCGGATTTCGAATTGCTCCCGCGACTTCTTATCCACGTGGGGCGAGCGAAGGACCGTGGTGATGCTGCGCGAAGTCGGCAGCGGAATCGGCCCCGCCACGGAAGCGCCGGTGCGTTTGGCCGTATCCACGATCTCGGACGTCGACTGATCGAGCACCCGGTGATCGTAAGCCTTCAGACGGATGCGTATGCGTTCTCTCAGCGCCATAAATTTCCCCGGCAGGCGAGCGGCCCGCGCGCGTGGGCCGGCGTAAACCGCGCGGGGCCGGG
>JBAVIH010000412.1:0-15476 GCA_049686695.1 Bryobacteraceae bacterium
CTCCCATGTAGACCACGCCCATGCCGCCGCGCCCGATCTCTCTCACCACGCGGTAGGGCCCGATGGTTTCCGGCGCCGGCGCTTCGGCGCGCCACTGGGCGCCGGGCGCAGCCGCCGAATCGAGCAGCGCGCCGGCTTTTTCCTCCAAAGCGAGCAGCGATTCGACCGAACCGCGCAGCTCGCTGTCGGATCCGCACAGCCGGTCCATCTCGGCGGGGCGTTGGCTGGGGTCGGTTTCCAGCAGGCTCGCCAGAATCGTCTTGACCTCGCCCCAGCGGGCCGGGGTCATGGCTGCGCGGTTCCTTCCATGTGCTCCAGCAGCCAAAGCCGGGCGGTGCCCCATTCCCGCTTCACGGTGGCCGGCGAAATCCCCAGGCACTCGGCGGTTTCCTTGATCGAAAGGCCGCCGAAATAGCGCAGTTCGACGACCCTGCCCTGTTGCGGATCGAGCCTGGCCAGCTCGTCGAGCGAATAGTTCAGGGCCAGCACGTCGATGGCGGGCGAAGTGAAGAGGCCGAAGGCATCCTCCAGCGTCACGGCGTTGGCGAAGCCCTCGCGCTTGGCCGCGTTGCGGGCCTTGGCGTGGTTGATCAGCACCCGCCGCATCATGGTGGCCGCGACACCCATAAAGTGCGCCCGGTTGCGCCAATCCACCGACCGCTGGCCCACCAGCCGCAGATAGGCCTCGTGCACCAAAGCCGTGGGCTGTAGCGTATGATCGGGCCGTTCCGCGGCCAGCAGCCGCTGCGCCAGACGGCGCAGTTCGTCATAGACGAGAGGCGTCATCTCGTCTAATGCCGTCTTGTCGCCCTGCCCAACCCGAACCAGCAGTTGGGCGACATCCTGAGGCGCCAAACCAAAACCTCCCCTGGGACTCACTCACAATTCTACGGCTATTCGGCGGGGTGAGCCACTGGAGCGCGTTTTGCTGCGTATATCAGTACGTAGGGACGGACCGGGCGGACGCCGGGCCGGTCGCCGGCGAAGCGGGTTTCTCGGAGGAAGGCAAGTCGGCGTAGCTAGCTGAAGAGGCCAGCCAACGCCGACTTGCCGAGCACCCAGACCGCCCAGGGAAGCACCACCGCGAAGAGCGCGCCCCCGAACGTCAACTTCTTGCCCGCCGCCGCCTTCAGGCCGACGGCGATGAGCAGAATCGTCCACAGGGTAAACAGGTCGAGCGATGTGGCCAGCGAGTACAGAAACTTGGAGCCTGTATTCGGGTCCATGAACGCGCCCGGGTTGAACGCCAGCGGGTTTTGCGCGTTGAATTCGTCCGGGTTCTTCAGCAAGATGACCACAAGGGTCAGCGCCGCCGAGATCAGCCCGGTCAGGCTCGCATAAGACACGATCGCAAAAACCTGTTTGAAGCGGACCCCCGCGGAGAGAATCCCGGACGCCACGCCCAGGAGGACCGCGGAGATGATGACATAGGCCAAGGGAACAAAGATGACGGCGGAGTAGGCCATGACCGAAGCAAACTTGATGCTCATCGCGACCGCCGCCTCGCGCTGATCCGCCGGCATCTGCTGCACCCGCGGATTGGCGTCCATCGAATGCCGGACGATGCGTTCGGCGCCGATGTGTTGCATCATGACGATGCTCACGGCCAGGATCGCGATGACGATCAATACCATCGGCACGATCCAGGTGGGCCGTTTCGCAATGTCTTCAAAGGTCTTCTTGGGGTCGAAAAAGACCCCGGTGATGCGGGAGAATTCGCCCATTCCCGCTGGGGCTGGCGCGACGGCCGGAGAGTTTTCGGGTGTCATAATCTTTGGTGATTGTACGCCATTTCCGGCAATTTGTTCCATGGAACATTCGGGCAGTCGGATGCGTAAGCCGAAAACGAGGGATTTCATGCGCGCTCTGCTGGTTCCACCCGTGCTGGCAGCCATGTTGACGCTGGCCGGCTGCGATATGGACGATTTCGACGGCGGCTGGCAACATTTCAACCGCGATTTTCATTACAGCTACCCGTGTGCCCCGGGCAGCCGGATCACGGTCGAGACGTTTAACGGCTCGGTTGAGGTCTCGATCTGGGATGAGAACAACGTCGAGGTCAATGGAACGAAGTACGGCCCCACGCAGGCTGCCGCCGACAGCCTGCGCATCGACATCGACCGCTCGGCCGGATCTGTCGCCATCCGCGCCGTCCGGCCGGTGGAGCGGCGCAACAACCAGGGAGCGCGGTTTGTCATCAAGGTTCCGCGGCTGGCGGTGCTCGAGCGCATTACGGCCAGCAACGGCGCCATCCACACGGTGGACGGCGTCGGGCCCTCCCATTTCCGCACGAGCAACGGTTCGGTGCGGGTGGAGGGCCTTCGCGGCAGGCTGGACGCCGAGACCTCGAATGGCCCCATCGAGCTGATGAATGTCGAGGGCGACGCGCAACTGCGAACCTCGAACGGCCACGTGGACGTCCGGCAGTTTCGCGGCTCGCTCGACGCCACCACCAACAACAGCTCGATCACGGCGGAAATCGACCGCTCGACGAGCGACGTCCGCGCCGGCACCAGCAATGGCTCGATCAATCTCGAACTGCCCGCGGATTTCGCCGCCGGGATTCGCGCCCACACCTCCAACAGCTCGATCACGGTTCGCCTGCCGCCCAGCTTCAACGCCCACTTGATCGCCAACACCAACAACGACTCGATCAGCAGCGAGTTCGAAATGACGGTGCACGGCGAGATCGGCAAGACTCACCTGGAGGGCGACATAGGAAAGGGCGGCCCACTGGTGGATCTGGACACTTCCAATGGCGGCATCCGGATTCTGAAAGGCGGGCGGTAGCGGAAGGCCGGCAAGCTAATAACTTGCGACGGAGACTCGGAGAACCAGCGGCTCGGAGCTGAAGTCCATTCCGCCGTCGGTCTGATCGCCGTTCAAGACGCGAAGGAACCGGAAGACACCGTTTTCGTAAGTGCCTTCTTCGATGCGTAGAAACTGGCGGCGCTTATCCGGCGCGGTCGGATGGAAATCGACGCGGCAATGGAATCCGGCCACCAAGAACTGGTTGTCCGCAAGCTGGGCAATCAGGGCGCCTCCCACGGGCTGGGGATTGCCCGCCGGGCGGCCATACCGCGCCCAAACGCCATACGATACGGTGGCATCCCACGATCCGAAGCGGAGCGTTTGGGTCACCTTGCCCTGCTCTTCGGCAACCGCCTGGAGCTTGCCCTCGAAATTCAGGCGGGCGATCTCACGAGCCATCGGACCGATCAGGCTGTAGGTGGGGACGAACGGAGCCACGAACTCTTTCGTCCCGGTACGCGCCCACGGCGGAAGCAACTCGTCCTTCGGCCTGGCGGCGTCGGGAATGGTCTTGATTCGGGTGAAGTCCAGGCCGAATGGCGAAAACCCGATGGTCTGATGGCCCAGCGCAAAGAAGAAAAACCGCGGGCTGCCGCCGGTCTCGGGGATGTACAGCGGGTTGTCGTCGCGATGATAGATGTCAAGCGTTTTGAGGTAGCCGGTGGCGTCCGGGGCATAGTCGTCGGGCGAGATCATGTCGATGGCGGGTGCGGCCGCTTTCCAGATCGGTATCACGTTGCCGCTGGGAGCGCCGTTTTCGTAACTGCCCGGCGTGCCAGGCTGGTCGGGATCGCGCGGCGCCGCGCAGCGATGAGTTCCCGGCGCCGCGTTGACGTAGAGCGGGAGCGGGTAGACGGCCTTGCCCGCGGCTGCCACCTTCCCGATGTAACTTGCCACGGCCCAATTGTGGAAGCAGACCTCCGCATCGGGGCCAAACACTTCCTTCCAACTGGCGGAAGGCTTGCTGGATGGCACGTGCATGGCTTTGAGGACATCGGCCGGGACCGGCCCTTCGAAGAGCTTCTGCGCTGGCGGAGCATAATCGCGCAGATTGCCCCCGGTGCCAGGTTCGTTCTCCACCTGCACCATCAGCACGGTACGCTGCGGGTCCGCCGCTTTGAGGTGCCGCATCAGGGCGGCGAAGGCCCGCGCGTCAGCCTCAAGCGAGGCGGCGGCGAAGGGCGACGGCGAATCGACCGGTTGGCCGTCCCTGTCGACCACGTGCGGATAGCGTTCGGGCGCCAGCTTCATCCACTCGGGCATATAGTGCGGGTTGCCGTTCTTCCAGGTGGCGAACCAGAGCAGCACCAGGCGCAGCCGATGGGAGCGGGCCTGGGTCAGGAGGGTGTCGACCAAGATGTAGTCGAACTGGCCCGGGCGGGGCTCGAACTGCTCCCAGTAGACCGGAATCTCGACCGTGTTGGCGTGCAGGAACTCCATGGCCGGCCATACCTTGGGGAGCATGGCGGGCCAGCCGCTGGAGTTATTCACCTGCGCGCCCAGGATGAAGAAAGGCGCTCCATCCACGAAGAGGGCGTAGCGCCCGTCTTTCTTCACCAGGCGGGGAATCGGCTCCTCTTTCACCTGGGCGAAGGCCGCCAGTGCGGTGAAGGCGAATAGCAGTGCCAGGAGGCCGGAAGTCGTTTTAGGACACAGACGTTTTATTTCCTCGGTCTTCATGTGGTGTGCTCCCTGCGACATCAGCGGTAGCGGTACAGCGTCACGCGATGGATGCCCTTCTGACTCGGCCCGAACAGAGCGGGGTGGTCCTGATCGGCGTGGAGTCTCGGCAGCACCAGGCTGTGCGAGCCGGTGTCGTCGCCGGCCAGCCGGCGCCCCGGAACCCAGCGGCCGTTCCCGAACACGCCTTCTTCCACGGTGGCCAGCCCGGCTAGCGGCGGGCCCGGCGTGTTGGGCGAAAAGGTGACGTTCACGCCATTTCCCGCCGCGTAGAATTCGTCGGGCCCCGACGCAATGAAAATTGCCGCCGCGGAAGGGAAGGGTGGCTGCGGCTCGGGCGTCCCCGGCAGCACTCGAGGTCTCAAAAAAGAGACTTCGAGCGTGTAATTCCCAACCTGGATCTTCTGCGGCGGATCGTTCCAGCGCAGCAGCGCCGCGGACATGGTGCCGTTGCCCTGGTGCTCCGAAATCAGGGGCGCCAATTGTGCGATCACATCGTAGGCGCTGGTCAGTTCGATGTCGGGAATGGCCGGCCTCTCGATCCCCATGGGCGAGAAACCGATCGCATCATGGCGTCCGAAGGCATACAGCACTCTGGCTTCCAGCCCATTGGGCGGCAATCCCCTGGTCTCGGGTATGAACAGCGGGTTGCCGGACCGATTGTACCGGGCGGACGTCTCCGCGTAGTCGTAGTCGTAAATATCGGGCGAGAGCATGTCTATTCGCGGCGCTCCGGCTCTCCAGACGTCGATCAGATCGGGCATGGGGCTGCCGCACTGTCCGTTTGCACGCTGGTTTGCTTTCGGAAACCCGGACGCCCACGCGTTGACGTACATCGGCAGCGGGTATTCGGTTTTGCCCGCCTCCACCACCCTGCCGGCGTAGCGCGCGAAATACCAGCCCATGAAGATTTCATCCGCCGCGAAGCCCTGGCCGAAGACCTGTTCCCAGGTCCCGGACGTCTGGAAACCGCCCGCTTCCCATACCTGGCGCAACTCCGGGATCAGGTTATCCTTGTGCTGCTCGAGGTAGTCCATCAACTCCTTGGCAACCGGCCCGGCGTAAGCCTTGCCAGCCAGCGGCGCCCTGTCGCGGGAACCGCCGGGCACGCCGATTTCGTTCTCCACCTGGATCATGATCACGGTGTGCTGCTGGCCATCCACGGCTTTGACGTGGCGCATCAGGGTGGCAAAGGCCCGGGCATCGGCATCCCGATTCGCCTCGCTAAACGGGCTGAGCAGTTCGATGCTCCCGCCCTCGGGAGACTGGGTGCGCGGGAACCGTTCAAAATCCCTCTTCACCCAGTCGGGCGCGTAGGTGGAGAGACCGTTCTTCCAGCTTGCGAACCATAACAGGACGAGACGCAGGTTGTGGATGCGCGCCTCCCGGATCACGCCGTCCAGCACGCCGAAGTCGAACTTGCCTTCGGCTGGTTCGATCTGCGCCCAGGAAACCGCGGCCAAGACGCTGTTGAGCCGGGTCGCGACGAGCTTGGGCCACAGCGGCTTCAGGTACTCGAGGCTGGTGGCGCTGTTGTTGCCCAGTTCTCCCGCCAACGCGAGGAACGGCTTGCCATCGACGATGAGCTGGGTGGCCGTCCCCTGCTTCCGCAAGTGAGGAATCCCGGAAGCGGAGGTGGAGATTGTTCTGAGTTGGCCCTGACCCGAAACGCCGGCGAGAGAGCAAAGCAGTGAGGAGCAGAGCAAGGTTCGAAGGTTCATGGGCCGCGATCCTGGTGCGCAAGTATCTTTGCAGACTCAATCTATCTCGCGACAATGGGGAAGTCAACGAAGCCGAGCCGTCGTACGCCGTGACCTGACCTGCCCTGCAGGAAATTCACCGATGGACGATTCTGAGCGTAGGCCGCGGGAATTCATGAGCCCTAGTGAACCGTCACATGCCGACTCATAGCTTCTACTTACTGAATAGTCAATTGCGCGCTGTTCGATGCCTGACCCGCGGCGGTAACTGTAAGCGTGACGTTGCCGGCGCCCTTCAGCGAATACGGTAGCAGGATGTTGATCTGGTCCAGCCCGGGATACTGCGACTGCGCTCCGGAGTACGCGGGCGTGATCTTCACGCTGCCAACCTGCACCGTCACCTGCGACTGCGGCGCCCCGCGGATGCCAGTTCCGAAAATCAGAAGATAGACGCTGCTCGTGGGAGGGTCCAGGTTGATACGCGTAGCTACGAGACCTCCGGAACCGCCCGGTTGCACGGTCTGTACGAAGCCGACCTGGTTGCCTTGCGCGTCGTATTGCTCGGCGTAAGCGTTGAGCAGCCCTCCACTCGCCGTAAGAATGCCAGGCGCCACGGCCGCGACATTTACCATGCCGCCCGATACAACCCCATCGCCGCTTTTCACGGAAACGTTGGCGGCTCCGGAGGCCATGCCGCCGGGCATCACGATATTCAGTTGCGCCGGCGAGGCATAGTAGAGCAACGCCGGTTGCGCGAGTCCTGCGGAATCAGTGACGGTGACCGTGGTGCCAGCGAGCGTGGTTGGGGGCGAACTATTCCCCGCAGTCGCGTTTGCCAGGTGCGTCCCGTAAACCGAAGCGATCGAATTGGGGGCAACCTGCGTGCTGCCCGTGGCCCAACTCCCCGTGGCAGCCGGCAACGGTGCGTTGTTCAGGAGAGCGCAAAGATCCCCGCCGGAGCCCGCGATAATCAGGTCGAGCTTGCCGTCCCCGGTGAGGTCGGCCACCGAGAGGAACTTGGGCGATGCGCCGCCATTGAAATGAACATCGAGCTGGAAGGTTCCGTCGCCGTTGCCCTGAAGGTAAGTCAAGTCCGTTTGGCCGCAGCAGTGCGCCACTACAATATCGGCTTTGCCATCGCCATTGAAATCGCGGACCACAACCGAAGCGGGACCGTAATCGGTCGGGACGAGTCGGGCTGGCTGGAACGTGCCGTCGCCGTTATTGAGCAGAACCGCGAGGTAGTAGACGAAATTCCCGTCGGTAGTCGCCACCACCAGGTCGGGCTTGCCATCGCCGTTGACGTCGCCCACGGCAACGTAATTCGGGGTCACGCTGGCTGCGTAGACGACGGCGGGTCTGAATCCGCCGCTGCCGTCGTTCAGGTACACGTACACGGCGCCCGGCGTCTTGGGCGAATCGGCCGGCACGCCGGAATCGACGACCACCAGGTCGGGCTTGCCGTCGCCGTTCAGGTCGGCGACGGCCATCGCGCCCGGGTTGTTGCCCGCCGCATAGGTCTTTTGCAACTGGAAGGAGCCGTTGCCGCTGCCGAGGAAGACGGCCACGTTGGCGCCCGTCCCGCCCATGGGACCGGGGGAATTGGCGACGGCGAGATCGAGCTTGCCGTCGCCATTGAAATCGGCGGTCACGATGCCGGTGGGAGCCACGCCGTTCGAGGGAAAAATGGAAGTCTCTTGCAATCCGTTGGCCGAGTTCAGCAGGATGGCGATGTTGCCGCTGAAATTCTCCGCGACGGCGAGATCGGGCTTGCCGTCGCCATTGAAATCGCCCACGGCCGCGGCGATCGGGCCCGCCGATCCGCCGCCCGAGGTCAAGGTGGTGAGCAGGGTGGCGCTCTCGAATCGCCCGTTCCCGGCGCCGGCGAAAAGATACAAGCCGCCGCCGTACGGATCGTTCACGATCGCATCCAGTTTGCCGTCGCCGTTGAAATCGGCCGTCGCGAGGAACGAGACGGTCTGGGCAGCGCTGGTGGAAACGGTCGCCCCCTGGAAGGTTCCATCGCCGTTGCCCGGCAGAATGTCAATGCTTCCGCTATCATGGCCGGCGCCGAAACCGCGGGCATCGCCGAGGCCCTGTACGATGTCGAGGTTGCCGTCGCCGTCGATGTCCGCGAGCACCAGCGAATCGGGGCTGTAGCTCACCGCGTAGGACTGCCCCACGGTGAATGTGCCGTCGCCTTTGCCGAGGAGCACCGTCACGGAATTGTCCAGCGAATTCGCGGTGACCAGGTCCAGCTTCCCGTCGTTATTGAGGTCGCCGGCGGCGATGTAGGAGGGCGGGTGACCGATGGGAAAAGAAGACGCCGCATGGAACGTGCCGTTGCCGTTGCCGAGAAGAATCGATACGGTGCCGTTGCCCGTGGCGATCGCGAGATCGGGGTTCCCGTCGCCGTTGAAATCGGCAATGGTCACCGAGGCCGGGTTTTTGTCGGTGGCATAGCTGCCGGCTGCCGTGAACGTGCCGTCTCCCTTCCCCAGAAAGATGTAGACCGCCCCGGCGCTGGAGCCGCCGTCGGTGACTGCCAGGTCGAGGATGCCATCGTGGTTGATGTCGAGAGCGGCGATGGAGGATGGCGCCGACCCGGCGGCATAGATCACGGGCGCGGCGAACGTTCCATCGCCCTTGTTCATCAGGATGGCAAGGCCCGACGGCAAACCGTTGTACCCGTCGAACGTGACTGCGATATCGTCCTTGCCGTCGCGATTGAAGTCTCCGGTCAGCACGGTGGAAACTTGCGGGGGGACTTGATACTTGGAGTAACTGCCGAACAGGAAGCCGGTGGTCGCGCGGTAAACGGAAATCAGGGTGGGGTGCGAGTAATGGATTTCCGCCGCGCCGGGCGCATTGTTGCCGGTAAAATCGCCGATCGCCAGGGTCTGCGCGGCAGGTCCCACGTTGGGCGGCGCTTTGGGTGTGGCCATGGAAAACGCCGCGCCTCCCGTAACCAGTTGCAGGAGGGTTTCCGTGCTGTTCAGCAGATTGTAGGGCGAGCTGAAACTGAACTGAAGTTGCACGTAGGCGTTGCTGGGCTGGCGCGCAAACACGATGGCGCCGCTCGTGGACGAGAACGCATCGATGGTACGGGACGTTGCAAAGGGCGGAATCATCGCGGCGTTCTGGCTCGATGCGATCAGCACCGCCAGAATCGACACAAACCAAACCACAAGGACATACGCAATTCGTTTCATGGACGAGACCTCCAGGCGGGGTACTGGAACGGGGACGGAACTTCGAGGCGGGCTGGGCCAGTGCTGCATGATAGCCACCCCTTGGGTCAGGCGCGCCTGAGCGGGCTGACTCGAGGCGTCCTATATTGTACATCCAGATTGCCGATTTCAGGACCTCTTGCAACTATTTGGAGCGTGGGAGTCTTCGGCCGGCAGGTCCCGCCTTTGCCCAGCCGCGCCAAACGCCTGCCCCAGGGTGATGCTTTCCGGCGTTGCTTTCGGCCGGTCGCAAATCGCCCGCCAAGGGAATTCGCTCGGCTGGCGATTGCTCTTTCGGATTGACGCCGGCCAAGACGCCGCGGGCTTGAAGGTTCCGATCACGCTGGTGGAGCACACATTTCCGGTGTTCCTGTTCGCTCCGTCAGGAGTCACGTGGCAGTCTATTTCCGCGGTGTTGGACAAGCTGGAAAAAGTGAAGGCCGAATTGTTCGCGGCGCAACTGGCGGAGATCAAAGGGCTGAACCCGGATCGGCCGAGGATGCTGCAAAAAATCACACGGACGATGTAGGCCGGTATCCGATCAGGACCGGGCCCGCGCGACTTGCCCAACCAGCCGGTTGCTTACGGGATTCAGCTCGCGGATGAGCTGGTTTTGGCGGTCGACCCTGTGTTCGGCGGCGCTGATCTCGTAGGTGAAGCCGGACGCAGTGTGCTCGCCCAGGATTTCGTTCGGATGTTGGAGGTGTCTGTGTAGCTGGGCCTGTATGTTGGCGCTTTCCCCGACATAGATCCACTCGCGCGCATTCGAGATTCCGTAGACACCCGATGCCGCCGGCGCATTCTTGTCGACCGAGGTCGCGGTGAAAGGGCGGTTTCCATGATTCTCGAAAGGCACTATTTAGCTTCTCCTGGCCGAAGAGTTGCAGGTTTCCGTGCGGCACGCGCAGCACTGCGTGCACGATTGACGCTGGCCTCCAGTTCATCCACCGGCTGCTCGCTCGCCCATTCGCGGGCCGGGTAAAACCACGAGAGGATTCGATGAGGTAACGACTCCACCGTTCGAGACTTCAGAACCGCCATGTGCTCCCACCCCCTTCAGTAATAGAAGTCCTCAGCCGACTCGCGCCCGGGATTCTGTAGCTCGGCCCGTAGAGGATAGGTTTCCCATTCTGTCCGGATAGCGGCGACCAATGCGGCCAAGCAAGCCATGAATGCACACAGAGGCGCACCAGCCATCGAATGAGTGGAAACAAAACTGGAAAACATGCTCACCCTTCCCGAAATGGTTAGGCTAAGAAGGGAACCCAGGTGAGCTGACTTAGTTCAGATCACCTGTAGATTGGGCGGAAGTGTCCAGTCACTAACTTAAGACTAGGTCAGTTGCCTGTGCTTGTCAAGGAGAATGGGGACTAAAGCGCGTAAGTCGATGATTCGGAACAGGCCGTCAAAACCCGCGCGATCCGCTCGACAGCCGCATTCGCGTCGTTCCCCCTGCTGGACCATGGAATGCCGCATCCTGCTAAACTCCAGCTCATGAAGCTATGGTGTGCGATGGCTGTAATGGGTATTGCGGCGGCCGCGCCGGGGCATCGATTCGCCTGTACCGACTATACACAAGGCAAGGTCTTCGTGGTGGACGGCGAGGGTAAAGTGGAATGGAGCTACGACGCTCCGCACGCGAACGACATCTGGGCGCTCCCCAACGGCAACTTACTGTTCAACACCGGACACGGCGTCAAGGAAGTAAGGCGCGATCGGACGGTCGTATTCTCATACGAATCCGGCAGCGAGGTCTACGCCTGCCAGCGGCTTCCCAACGGCAACACATTCATCGGCGAATCGAACGCGGGCCGTTTGCTGGAGGTGAATCCGGCGGGGCGGGTCGTCCACCAGGTCCGGCTGTTGCCGGAGGGTACCGACGGCGGCTCGGCATACATGCGCAATGCGCGGCGGCTGGCTAATGGCAACTACCTGGTGGCACATTACGGGGAGCAGGTGGTGCGCGAGTACGATCCGGACGGGAAGCCGGTATGGCAGGTGGCTGCGCCCGGCGGCCCGCACAGCGTGGTACGCCTGCCGGACGGCAACACGCTGATCGCGAGCGCCGACCGGGACGGGGCTCCGGCGCGGGTGTTCGAGGTCACGCCGGGTGGGCGAACCGTGTGGGAGGTGCGGGGCGAGGAGTTGCCCGGGATCGGCCTGAAGTTCATGGCCGGGCTGCATCGGCTGCCCAACGGCAACACGGTCATGAGCAACTGGCTGGGGCACGGCCAGTTCGGCAAGGCTCCGCACCTGATCGAAGTAACGCGGGACAAGCGGGTCGTGTGGACCTTTGCCGATCACGAGACCATGAAGACGATCTCGAGTGTCCAGGTTCTGGACGTGGCTGGCGACGCGATCGCCGGCACGATTTTGCATTGAGGATCGAGTTGCCATGAGCTTTCTGGTTTTGACGCTCTTCATCCTGGCGATGATCGCGTTCGCCATCCTCAGAAGCTCCGCGGGGCTGAGGCAGTGGTGGCGCCAGCGCAGTTCCGCGGCCTGGCCCTGGGCGAAGATCAAGGTGGAATCGGGCGAAATCGAGCACGTGTACGGTGGGGATGGCGGGCGCACGGGCGATGGGGATTGGATACTCACCGTAGAGTATTCCTACACGGTCGAAGCACAGCGCTACACCGGCACTTACGCGTGCTCGTTCCCGAGCAAGTCCGAGGCGGCGGATCTTCTCAAGAGCCTGCGGGAGCTCCCGCCACCGGCGCGCTACCAGCCGGAACGGCCGGCGATCTCGGTGCTGGAGCCGTACCGGGATGCCGGGCTAGCCTTGCAACCGGGTTTCGGAAATTCGGATCAGTATTTCTAAAGAATCGGTTTAGCGAAACTATGGTTTTGCTTTGGGCTGGACGTGGTTATACTCTTTTTTCGCCGATTCACGGAGAAGTCTATGACAATCGAAAACAGATTGCGCCGGGAGTTTCTGAAGCGTGCCGGGACGGGTTTGGCCGGAACGGCGCTCGCCGTTCGGGCGGGGCAAGGCACTGCCAAGGCAGCCGTGCCCGAGCCGAAAGCCGCAGGCTTCAATGTACGGACGTTTGGGGCGGCGGGCGATGGCAAGTCGCTCGACACCGAGGCGGTCAACAAGGCCATCAGCGCCGCGGCCGCGGCGGGAGGCGGAACCGTCTTATTCCCCGCCGGCAGCTACTTGTGCGGCTCCATTCATCTCGCCAGCAACGTCGACCTGTATCTCGACCAGGGTTCCACGGTCGTGGCGGCCGACCCCATGGCGCCGGGAACGAGCGGCGGTTACGACGCAGCGGAGCCGAATAGCTGGGATGCGTATCAGGACTATGGCCACAGCCATTGGCACAACAGCCTGTTCTGGGGCGAGGGAATCAGCAACATCGCCATTCTCGGTCCGGGACTAATCTGGGGAAAAGGTCTTAGCAAAGGATACGGGCCGGGACCGGTGGCGGAGCACGCCGGAGTGGGCAACAAGGCCATCAGCCTCAAGAACTGCCACAACGTGCTGCTGCGCGATTTCGCCATCCTGCACGGCGGGCACTTCGGCATTCTGGCCACGGGAGTCGACAACCTCACCATCGACAACCTGCGCATCGACACTAACCGCGACGGAATGGATGTCGATTGCTGCCACAACGTGCGGATCTCCAATTGCTACGTCAACTCTCCCTGGGATGACGGCATCTGCCTGAAGAGTTGCTACGGGCTTGGCTCGGCCAAACCCACCGAGTTTGTAACTATCACTAACTGCTATGTCAGCGGCTGCTTTGAAGAGGGCACGCTGCTCGATGGCACTTATAAGCGATTTGGCGAGGGTGTGCGCGTTCCGCATACCGGGCGAATCAAGTTCGGCACCGAATCCAACGGCGGTTTCCGCAACATCACCGTCTCCAACTGCGTTTTCGAAGGGTGCCAGGGACTGGCGCTGGAATCGGTGGATGGCGCGCTGCTCGAAGACGTCACCATTACCAACATCTCGATGCGGGACATCATGAGCGCGCCGATTTTCCTGCGCCTGGGCGCCCGCATGCGCGGGCCGGCGGGCGCGGCCGTGGGCACCATCAAACGCGTCCTCATCAGCAACCTGGTTTGTTCCAACTCGGTTTCGCGGCTCGGCTCGGTGATCAGCGGAATTCCGGGCCACGCCATCGAGGACGTTACGATCAGCCACATAAAGGTGTGGCACCAGGGCGGCGGCACCAAAGTGCAGGCTGCGATTCGGCCACCCGAAAAGGAGAAAGGCTATCCGGAGCCGGATATGTTCGGCGCCATGCCGTCGCAAGGCTTTTACATCCGCCATGCCGCCGGCGTCCGTTTCGACGACGTCGAGATCGTTGCCGAGAAAGCGGACCTGCGCCCGGCGTTTGTGCTGGACGACGTTCGCGACGCCGACTTCTTCCGCATCCGCACCCCGCACGAGGCGGACTCGCCCGTCTTTGCCCTGCACAATGTCGAGGACGTTGCGATCCACATGTGCCGGTCGGTGCCGGATACCGAACTGCCGAAGGCGGAGCAGAAGCTTCTATAAATCAAATGTAATGGTGGAGGCGCCGTTCCTGTCGGCGTTTGCCCGATCCTTGCAGCGGCGCCAACGGTTGCGTTGCGCGGTCAGGCAGCTTGGTGCGGTTTCACTTCGGATGCGATCCGCGATTCCCAGGCGTCGCGGGCCGTTTCCAAGTCGTAGCGGGCCTGCAGGTTGATCCAATAATCCGCGGTAGTATCGAAGTAGCGACCGAGGCGCAACGCGGTTTCTCCGCTGATGCCGCGCTGCCCGGCGACAATTGCGCTCACGCGGTTGGCGGGCACGCGCAATTCCTGGGCGAGGCGATTCATGGAGATGCCAAGATCGGCCAAGGTTTCCTTGAGGATGGCGCCGGGATGGACGGGCGCACGTTTAACGGTAGTGTTTGGTGATTTCGACATCGTAGGCATTCCCTTCTTTCCAGCGAAAGCAGACCCGGTATTGATCGTTGATTCGTAGACTATGCTGGCCCCTGCGATCCCCGGCGAGTGCCTCGAGACGATTGCTCGGCGGAATGCGCAGATCGGAAATACTCTTGGCCGCATCCAAAGCGAACAAACGGCGCAGGGCGACATCTGCCAGATGATCCAGGCGTTTCACAAAGCGGCGTTCGAACAATCGCTGCGTGTCGAGATCGCAGAACGTCTGGATCACGATGCCATTATCGGCTGTTATACGTCGCACGTCAAGCGTAAAGCAGCAAACGCTCCGTAGCGAAACGCGTCGAGCAAGCGGACGCGCACAGGCTCAAGCACCGGCCTGCCGAACGCTCTTAAGAACTCCGAGATCAAAAAGTATGGTTTCTTGGGGCTTCGGCGGATTGAAGAGGCCAAGGTATAAGTTTAGTTTCGTGGAAAAGTTTTTCAGCTCCCTAACGATCTCTGGACGAGCAAGCTTTGTCGCGATCTGCGCGCTCATTCCACGCTCGATGAGCAAGTGGGCATGCAAGATCATCTGCAAGAGGTTTTCGCCGTGAAAGACTTCATCAACACGGTTGAGTAGATCTGGATCGAGGCTTTTCTGAAGTTCGAACTCAAGTCGTCGTTCCATTCTTCTGTCCGTCGCTCCTTTCCACGGGCTCATCCGCGATGCCCGGGTTATCGTTGTCAGTAGTATCGCATGGGCCTTCGATTGTTGTCCGCCCCGTGGCCGTTGGCCCTCGCACCAGAGAGAAACGGGCGGAGGCGTTTCTTGCGCCCTCAAGCCCCGGGCCGAGTCTGCGGCGAATGAAACTGGTGGAGGCGGGGGGAGTTGAACCCCCGTCCGAGAAAGCCCGGCATGAAGAGCCTACGTGCGTATCCGGCTCGTTAGTCTCGGCCTCCGCTTCAGAACCGGCGAGAGCGGCGAAAGCCCAGCCCGATTAGATCTCGCGCCGCCGGCTACGGACCGAAGCCTTTGGCCTATCCCGCAAAATGACGCTCACTGGCCGCCGCGCGGGCTCGAACGGCTGGAGCGGCTACCTAATTAGGCAGCGTATGCAAACTGCGTATTGGCAGTTCTGTTTTTCCGATCGTTTTACGGGAGCTCGGAACCCGGCACGCCTCCCCACCCCGA